>JAJEAQ010000259.1 GCA_022822685.1 Trichodesmium sp. jk18x7bins.61 | reverse complement strand
ATTTAAGCTGAGATGATATTATATGGCAATTGTTGTAAATTATTTAGCAACTGAGAGTAACTGAAGAAAGTATGATAATAAAAACTCAACAAGTCTCTAAAGGTATATAATCTATGAAATTGTTATTAGCAGGCGACATAGGCGGTACGAAAACGATACTACAACTGGTAGAGGCAAAACGAGAAGAATCAAAAGGTGCAGTGGAGTTGCGCAGTCTCCATGAAAATTTTTACTCCAGTCACGATTTTCCAGATTTAGTACCTATAGTACAAAAATTCCTGGAAGAAGCAAATCAGAAGTTGGGGCAGCAACCAAAACCAGAAAAAGCTTGTTTTGCGATCGCTGGACCGATTGTCAACAACACTACTGTTAAATTGACTAATTTGCCTTGGATGTTGGATGCCAAACTGCTGGAAAATGAATTAGGCGTATCCAAAATTAGTTTGATTAATGATTTTGAAGCAGTAGGCTATGGAATTTTAGGTTTAACTGCTGATGATTTGGAGACTTTACAAGCAGGTGAAACTAAAACTGATACCCCAATAGCTGTAATTGGTGCAGGTACAGGATTAGGAGAATGTTTTTTACTCAGGGGAGGAGACACAATTCGAATGTATGCAACAGAAGGAAGCCATGGGGATTTTGCGCCACGCTCCGAATTGGAATTTCACCTATTAAAATATTTGTTAGCAAAGCATAGCATAGATAGAGTATCTGTAGAAAGGGTAGTTTCCGGACAAGGAATTGTATCAATTTATCAGTTTTTACGCGATCGCCAATCCGCCACGGAATCACCAGAAATAGGCGAGGTAGTCAGAAACTGGGAAAAGGAAATTGGCTCAAGCAAAATCACCCAAGATCCTGGCCCATTAATTGGGAAAGCTGCTTTAAACAAGAGCGATCGCCTGTGCGAGCAAACTTTGGAAATATTTGTGGAGGCCTATGGGGCAGAAGCGGGTAATTTAGCATTGAAACTTCTTCCCTATAGTGGTTTGTACATAGCAGGAGGTATCGCTGCTAAAATTCTCCCACTGATGAAGTCAGGCAGTTTTATGGAAGCTTTTCACCGTAAGGGGCGAATGAGAGGGTTATTAGAAAAAGTGCCTGTTCATATTGTGTTGAATTCTAATGTGGGATTAATTGGTGCAGCCATTCGTGCTTCTAATTTATAGGGGAAAAGGAAGACGGAAAAAAATCAGGGATTTCCCAGAAATAAATTATTCCAATTTTGGGGTGGACATCCTGCCCGCCCCCAGCATAGGTAGCAATAAACATTCTGCAACAGGGACGCTTGTACAATGGGGTACACCGAAACTTATAGCCTACTGGGAGATTTGTCCTAGCCGTCTAGTGGGAGAAATCTCGGTGAAGGTGATGACGAATCGTAGAACGAAGAATCCCTGTAGCTGAGAGCGTGGGAAATCTGAATCTCTTCCCTGCTCTATCCTGATCATCCCATGATGATGCAATACCCTCTCTGATGACTTGTTTATGCTTTTTCTAAAGGGGCCATTGTGAGGCCAGCTCGACTCAACTGTTGATGATACAATTCTGCTTGTTCTAGGGGGCCTACCCAAACCGTAGCTTGACCCTCGTTGTGAACTTGGTAAGTTAGTTCCCAAGCGCGATCGCTGGTCATACCTGGAATATATTTTTGCAAACATTCAGCGACATGCTCAAATGTATTCACATCATCATTTAATACAATGACCTTGTAGTTCGGATAGGGTTTATTAACAACTTGACTAGACCGTTTAGGAGCAACAGTTGCGGAGGCACTACGCCCTCCTTCAACTGATATACTCATAGACATTCCGAGACTCATACTACTGTTCTCCTGTATACATAAAATACAATTACATTGAGATAATTTATAAATATTTTGACATACTCCCGAAGTTTTCACTATGGGGCTGATCGCTGTTTGGCGGGTCAGGTGGCCTCCCACAGGAGGAGCTTTCATGTAGCTTTAGCTAAATCCAATCTTTAGCCATACTAACAGCTTTTTGCCAAATTACAAAACTCTCCTGAACTTGAGCAGAATTTTCACTAGGCTCAAACACCCGCCCCACTCGATTATTACTGACCAACTTCTGATAATTATCCCATAAACCTACTGTCAAACCAGCAGCAAAAGCAGCACCGTGAGCAATAGCATCAATAAAAGCGGGGCGCTCTACAGGAATACCCAATAAGTCAGCCTGAAACTGCATTAAAAATTATTTTTAGAAGTTCCACCATCCACCTTCAGATTTGTCATAGGGGTGCCACTATCGTGATTAATTGCATCTACAACTTCTTTTACCTGAAAAGCGATCGCTTCCCAAACTGCTCTCACCATATTTCCCCGCTTCACACCCCCAGTAATTCCTAGAAAAGCACCACGAGCATCCATATCCCAGTGAGGTGCACCCAGCAGACCACTCAAAGCTGGTACAAAATAGACGCCATGAGTATCCTGGGCTTCTAGAGCTAATTGTTCAGTTTCTGCTGCCGAGTCAATCATTTTCACTCCATCGCGCAACCACTGAATACAAGCTCCGGCGGTAAAAATTGCCCCTTCTAGGGCGTAGGCTGGGGTAAATTTACCGTTGGCTTGCTGACTCCAAGCGATAGTTGATAAAAGTTGATTTTGAGATTTAGTTAGACTCCCTCCAGTATTAGCAATTAAAAAACTACCTGTACCGTTGCATTTTAACATTCCTGGGCAATCGCAACCATGAGCAAATAAGGCTGCTTGTTGGTCTCCCAAAACTGTAGCGTTCGGAACCTGCACCCCCAATAAACTTGTTTCAGTCTTACCAAATCTACTCAAACTAGGTCTAATTTATGGCATGATTTCTCTAGGGATTTTAAACAACTCCAATAATTCCCGATCCCAATCTAGGGATTCAATATTCATTAACATTGTACGACTAGCGCTACTGTGGTCGGTAGCATGAACTTCTCCACCAGTCAACTTCCAGAGGCTCCAGGTATCAACAGTACCGGCTCAAATATTATTGAGATGGATATTGGGTCTTTCTTGCCTCACCCAATCTAGCATCCTGGATAGTTTAGTCGCTGAAAAGTAGGCATCTAATACCAATCCAGTACGTGTTTGAATTTTTTCGGCTTCACCTTTTGCTGTTAACTCTCTACATAGAGATGTAGTGCGACGGTCTTGCCCAACTATAGCTTTGTGGAGAGGTTTCCCTGTAGTTCGAGCCCACAGTAAGCAGGTTTCTCGTTGTACTGTTAAACCGATCGCTTCTACGCTGGAGGCTGAAATAGCAGTATCTCGAAAAACACGCTCTATCATTGCACAGGTATCATCCCAAATTTATTCTGCATCGTGTTCTAACCAACCAGGCTGTGGATAATATTGGGGAAGTTCTTTGTAAGCTTGACCAACGCTAGCACCTTCAGAATTAAATAAAATTGCGCGGTTGCCTGTGGTGCCTAAGTCGAGAGCAAGAATATATTTTTCTTTATTTTTTTATCATAATTTATTTCGTTATATCATGTCCACTAGAACACTGATAAATAAAACTTCATAGTTACCTTAACCACGCTATACTCATAATGGCGCCACATCGCAACTACAAACAAATTTTTTTTATACTTAATTAAGTGGACATTATATTATAGCTTTCCTTTATCTACTAGAAAACCTGCTGTTTTGACTAGAGGTTTTAACTTTTTTGATGATTTATGTTTCTAGTGCTGCTACGCAGAAGTTAAAAGTCATGTGTTGAAAAGCGTCAAGTGTTTTCAGCCAAGCAAAGCAATCTCAAAGTATTGATTGATCAGACTTTGAGTGTTTTGTTACAGGTGGATTTATTCCCACCGTGCTGCACTAGAAAAAAGGAATAAGTTAGGCAGGGATATTACTTATGAAATCCTTGCTCTGCAAGGATTTCCAGACTTATGGGTACAGCATAGATGGAGGATTTCATCAGAATTTCAACGTTTAGCTATCTGTTTAGCTATGCCGCTAATAATTGCATCTGCCATCAAAATCCCAATCGCTGGAGTAAATACTGGTTGCCATAATTTATGCCAAATATCAAGACCTAAAGCTACTCCAGAATAACGACCAATAACAGCGAGCGCAAACCAGACAAAACCAATAATTACTAGAAATACATCTACTACTAAAAATGTATCTAACCAGTTGAGTAATTTTTCTTTAATCATCTTATTAAGAAGACCAATGATTTTTTTATAGGTAAAAAAATATAACTTTTTAAGTAAATCTTTTATTTTGATTATCTTAATTTTTCGGAATCAAAATACTAACAGTCGTTTGCCGATCAGGAAGACTTTCTATGCTTAACTTGCCATGATGTAATTCAGTAATCCTTTTGGCAATAATCAGACCTAAACCTGAGCCTTGTTGCTCATATATTTTGCGATTAAATTGTTTATAAGCTCCCACATGAGCAATTTCATTAGCGCTCATTCCCTTACCATGATCTATGAAATAGACAGCAAACATATTATCAACTAATCTACCTACGACCTGAACTTTTGTTTCCGGGGGAGAAAACTTAAAAGCATTGTCTAACAATTCATCTATGATTTTCATAAAATTAGGTTCAGATATTTTTAAATTAGCATTTTCAGAAGTAAATTCTAAGTCTTCCAAGCGTTCCAGACTTTTAGCTTTTTTGAGCGCAACCTCTCTAATGATTGATTCAGAATTACTTAAATAACCTGTTGTAAATATTTTTAGTCTCTCTTGATCTCGTGATAATAGCTCTAAATCTGCATATAGTAAAAAATTCTGAATTAATCTATATAAACGATTGGCAGAGACATTAACATTTTCTAGCATTTGTATAATTTCATCATCCTCCAAATCGTGAAATTCTTCAACAATAAATTGCGAAGCACCAATAATGACATTGAGTGGAGTACGTAATTCATGAGGCAGAGATAAAGTGATACTACTTCTTAAATCATCTAGTTGTTCTTGGATTTTTCTTTGAATAGTTCTTTGTTTTCCTAACCTCGTAGTAATTGCTTTCATTAATCCATCTCTGGTAAAAGGTTTTGTCAAATAATCATCTGCTCCTAATTCCATTCCTTCTCTTAAATCCGCGTTGGTGGATTTTGCAGTCAGAAAAATAAATGGAATTGCTTCTGTTTCTTGATTTTCCTGTAATAATTTTAAGACTGTATAACCATCAACTTCGGGCATCATCACATCACAAATAATCAAATCTGGAACTTCTGCCTGAGCTTTTTCTACTCCTATTTTGCCATTTTCTGCCCCTATCACTAGAAAATATTCTGCTTCTAAAATATCTGTAATGATTGTCAAAATTACCAAGTCGTCTTCAATCACGAGAATTTTTTTCATCTATACTTTCCTTTTCTAAAATTAATGGTAATACAATCGTAAACGTTGTTCCCTCCCAGACTGCACTTTCCACAAAAATTTGACCTCTATGTAAATCTACAAAGCTTTTTACAATAGTAAGTCCCAACCCTGTACCAGGAATATTAGCAGCATTTTTAGCTCGGTAGAAAGAGTCAAATAAATATTTTCGTTCTGCTGCTGGAATCCCCATCCATTCATCTTGAATTTGCAAAATTACATGGTTATTCAAGTAAGAAAGTTTCAGGTAAACATCACCACAGGGTGGTGAATATTTGACAGCATTCCACAGTAAATTATACAAAATATGTCGCAACAGTTTTTGATCTAGAGAAACCAGTTCTGGTACTTCTTCTCTGGATTGATTTTGTGCTAAGGATAAAGAATAACTTGATTCCTCTTTTTTATTCCTCTCTTGCTGGCTTGAATCTAGATCAACTCTACTTAAAATACTTGTATTGCCTACATATTCATCGGGAATTGTGATTGTTATTTTTTTTGCTCTTGCAACACAAAGTTAATAGAGTACTGACTATCAACGCTGAGTTTAATATCCTCTATGACATCTCGACAGAAGGCTTCCAAATTTAATGGTGCTGGGTTCAAATCAAAATTACCAGATTCTGCCTTACCAATCATTAATATATTATCAAGCAACCCAGTCATGTGTTGAGCTGTAGCTTGAATACGATGCAGATAAGTTAGTTTTTTTTCTTCATCCCACTTATGACCGTAGTATTCTAATGCCTCTGCAGAAGCTAATATAGTAGTTAAAGGAGTACGAAATTCATGAGATGTCATCGAAATAAACCTAGACTTAAGTTGATTTAATTCTTTTTCTATTTCCAAAGCTTTTCTAGTTTCTGCTTCTACCCACTTGCGCTCTGTAATATCCTCAATATCACCTTCATAAGCAATCAGATGACCTTGTGCATCATAGACTGCTCTGGCATTTTCAGAAATCCAGATGATACTACCATCAGCACGATCAGCTTGAGATTCAAACTTTAGTCGGCGACAGGCTCAACAAGAATCACTTCTTTCCCCCCCCCTTTGAACCGTGGGTGACAGTTTCCCATCATTCCGCACCAGCCTCACTTCCAGCCCTTTACCTTGGTTTTCGACCTTAGTTCTTGCTGCAAAGATTCTTTGACGTAGATTCTTAACAATTTTCCTGGCTTGATTCCAGTTAATCTGGTTCCATTCCAATTGTCCTTCAACGACCTTTGTCATTTTGACATCTAACTTTTGTCGACCTTAAGTTTCTTTTGTCTGAGCGTCTTTCCCATGAGACTCAGGAGAAGTCGGCTTTGACTTTTCGCCTGTCGCCGACATGAACGAGAGGGGACAAATTTAGAATCCCTATCTGTTCCATTACAGAATGGCATTGAGCCGACAGGCTCAAACGCTTTCTCTCCCATCCTTTACCCAAAAGAGAGTTCCGTCTTCGTTGCCGACTCACTACTCAAGGTTTCGACCTCCCTTAAGACTCTTTTGGGTTTACCCTGTTGTATCGTCTGAAATTTTTGAGGTGGTTTCGGGTGGTTGTCTCTACTGGCTTGGGGATTTCGTTTTCACATATAGATGAGGATGTAGCATCTATATCGACCTTTCTTACCTTTTTGGTTACATATCAGGGATAATTTGGCTGTTCAGTCGGGTAAGGTTGAGCCAGTCGCCGACCTGTTTTAGCTAAAGCTACAGGCTCAACATGGGGAAACAAATTTAGAATCCCTATCTGTTCCATTACAGAACAGCATTGAGCAGGGAGGCTCCCTGCTCAAACGCTTTTTCTTCCATCCTTGACTCGACAGAGATTTCCGTCTTTGTTACCTCCTCACTACTCAAGATTTCCTTAAGACTCTTTTGGGTTTACCCTGTTGTATCGTCTGTAGTTTTTGAAATGATTGAGCCACCCCCCCGTAGAAAAGGTGGTTGCCTTTCCTGGCGGAAGGGATTTGTTTTCACATATTGATGAATACAGAGCATCAATATCACCTCCTTACCTTTTG
>JAJEAQ010000396.1 GCA_022822685.1 Trichodesmium sp. jk18x7bins.61 | reverse complement strand
AGATCAACTCCCCATTAACTCCAGTGCGCCTATACGCTTTAGCTCTGATTGAGTCCTGTTGCCTGCTTCACTCTGGGTTCTGGGTATGGTTCCCGAACTGTGGCCTGGTAGGGATTCACGCTTTCCTTGGCGGGTGGGACTAACCTTGCCGTTTCACCCACATTCTGATCTCAGTTATCCGCTCTGTATGGGTTACAGAGGCTGGATTCTAGCCATACATCCCTAGTTGCTAGGGGTTCCTGCTAGAAACGAATCGCACTGCCTAACCATTTGTTTGGTTGAGGCCCAGTTGTTTGAGATTTCTGCTGGAAATTAATTAATTTTTGCCGGATGGGTTGTGAACACGAATCTTTTTCTGTTGTAGGAGTTGTTTTTTTGTGCTGGGTAAGTTCAATTTCTGTTTGTACTTGGGTAGAACTGCATAGTAATGGTGAGGAGTAAAACTTGGTATTCAGCTAAATCTTGATTCTGGCAAATATCCTTGAGTTTTGTGAGAATTGGGTTGTGAAAAAATCATCGCCCCCCAACCTCTACCATTAATACCACCACCAATCTCATAATTCCTCCCCATCTTTGACAATAGACATCTCCAGGAGTTATATAAACCTGTTCTCAAACCCTTGTAGGGAGGTTCCATGGAACCTCCCTACATTCTTTTTCGGAGATATCTAATATATAAGTTGTTAAGTAATTGACCTTCTTCGAGAGCATCAAAAAATCTCTAATTAAGTTTTGCATGCGATAGGCAGCATTCTGCATTCTTTCTAGGTATTCGCCCCCTTTTTCATCTAATTCTTGAGCATATTTGCCCATGAGGGATGTATTCAGATATCATTAAGGTCTAATCCCAAATTAGAATTTCCGTGTAGGACATTTATTGATTAACACATGAGTGTAATAATTTGCCACACTAACTACCCAAGAATTTATGCAACTATGATTGCGACTGCTCAGACTGTGTTGGTAAACAGATCATATTATCATCTTGAATATAAATTAAACCTTGCTGACGTAATTTACCCATGAGGCGAGTAACAGTTACACGAGTGGAGCCAATAGCACTACCAATTTGAGCATGAGTTAAAGGCCAAGGTAGATAATAACCATTTCTGACTTCTGGGTTCTCTTGATTGATCCAAGGTTCCCCGAATTCTTCGATTAATAGGGACAGAAACCCAAATAATCGGTCAATAGTGCGACGTTGACCTAGAGTACTTAGCCACAAAAGCTTGCGTTGATGTTGGTATCGAAAAGCATCTAGAACTTCTCCGCGGAAGTGAGGCCAGTTGTCAAGGTCATGCCAATACATCCAAAGTACGGTTGTTTGATCGGCATGAGCATAAGCTTGTAGTGTAAATGGAGACTGAGCTACCAGTTCAAACGGTTGACCTGCACCAACAAATCCCAGGAATGCTTCATCTGTAATTGTATCATTAGTTTGTAACTTACTAGATTTATTGCGACTGGCACTAATGTGAGCATTACCTACTAAACGGATTGACCCTTTTTGTACTAGATATAGCAACCCTGGGCGGGCTGGAATCCTTTCATCTTTAGTGAAAGCTCTACTACGGTAGCGCTCTTCTGCCCAATCTATGATTAGTTGCCTAGTCAGAAATGGCCTCCTAGTAGGAATAGAAGCATTATAAGATTGCGTATTTAGTGACATTTCTGGTAAGTCTGTAGGTGATGATACTTGCATTGGTATTTTCTTTAAATGATAGTTGGACTTAAGTTAAAGTTAATTGGATAAAAGGAATAGAAGCAGATATGATCTGTCTGCTTTTGCTAGTCTGAACCTTTATATCAGTGTAGCAAAAAGTACATCTAATTCGGAATTTTTAGGATAAATTTTGTTTTGAGGTGGTAATAATATTGACAAAACTATCATTAAAGTGTAATTTGATACTAATTTTACAAAAAACTATAAATTTATACCAAGAGCAATTGGAATTGTCTTGTAGGTATGAAAAAAAATTAGAAGTTTGGGAAAACATAGAGGTAATTCCCATGAGTCAGACTAGAGATCCTGGAGGAATTGTCTACAAGTCAGCGATCGCTCTGAAATTAGCCCCGGTTTGGCAGCAACCAGCAATAGATATTGCCACCAAGTTAGTTAGCTATTGTAGAGAAATAGCAAATGCTCAGACAAATCAAAAGATACTAAATTTCCAGCTTGAAGTAATTTCATCTGGAATGATTTACATTAAATTAACAGATTTGAGCATAGCTCAGTGGTTAGATAATCTAACTTGTGTTCCCTTTAATTTTGATCAAGAAAACTTGCAGGGAGATGTTGAGTATAAAACTCCCAAAACTACAGATTTATTTCCCATACAATATAGTCATGCTCGTTGTTGTTCCCTATTGCGGATGAGTGAAAGCGAACGGCTGATTACTCTGAGTGCAGTAAATCCAGAAACCCATAATCAATCTTGCTTCATCAAAACTCCTAATCCAATACCTTGGCGACAAACAAATGGGCAATTACAATTTTTGCATCAAAGTGAATATCAATTAATTTCTCAAATCGCATCTACCCTAGATCGCATTTATTGCGTTTCAAGTATCAGAAAACCTATAAATTGGGAAAAAGTAGCTGCTCCTCTCAGTGCAGCTTTTCAAATTTTTTATCGCCATTGTCGTATCTGGGGTGAAGTGAAACTGGAAACGCCAAAGTTAGCACAAGCTAGACTAGGTTTAGTTTTTGCAACTCAAACTTTACTCAGATTTTTATTAGAGGAAAGGTTAAGTGGGAAAGCGCCTGTAGAACTTTAGTTAAGTCAGGACTTACGCCAAAGTGCTATACATGAACCTATCCCACTATTGTTCAAACCCTTATTATATTAAGCCAATGAAAAAACAATGAAATCCCCAAAGAGCGTATTAGTGGGATAGACTCATAGTAAGTAAAAACTATACTGCAACACTATATATAGAGTTTAAGGCTAAAAAATGCGTAAGTCCTCTAACTATTAAAATGTATTGAAAATGCAATTAAAACTTATGAGTTATACCAATTACCAAAAACATTGCTTGACTTGGATTGTCTATTTATAGCATATTATTTGCTGGAGTTAATCCCTAGCATTTATTAGCTTTAGCTCTTTTTATCGTCATTTTTACCTTATTTAAAGCATAGCATTACTTTTTCAAAATAGTATTATAATGGATAATCATGTATAGTAATGGGATATCTAGGCTAAAACGCTTACTGCACCGTTACCAAAACAATTACAATGCACCACTACCTTATAATGTAATTTATGACGGAAACTGCAATTTATGTGTAACGTTGGTGCAGTTATTAGAGAATATAGATCAAGGTCAGCAGTTTGAATATATACCTATGCAAGATTTAGAAAAATTAAATCAGTTTCGTATTACTGCTCAAGACTGTGAAATGGGAATGACTTGTGCGGTCCGTTTCTAGCAGGAACCTTTAGCAACTAAAGGTGTATGGCTAGAGTCCAGCCTCTGTAACCCAAAACAGAGCGGATAACTAAGTTAAGAATGTGGGTGAAGCTATAAAGCGAGGACCACCCGCTAA
>JAJEAQ010000388.1 GCA_022822685.1 Trichodesmium sp. jk18x7bins.61 | reverse complement strand
TTTATACCTAATTAAACGGATTTGATATGAGCCACTACTCCTCCTAATCCGCAGATAGCAAGGTTAAAATTGCTCACATCATACTTCTGGGGAATTACTATTTTGTTCTATAATATTCTGTAACACTAGTAGCCGACTTTCTACTTCTGTAGACGAAGTAACTTTACCTATTGCTTATAAGGATTTAATCCGTTCTATCGTCTTGATTGCATCTGTAGCATATGGCTTGTGTATTTCGTTAGCTGTCATTTTTGGGTAGTCTTCTAAAAAATTCAGTCATCCGGAATGTTTCAAGTAGGAATTAAGCTGAAAAAGTGCGATCTTAACTAAACAAGTCATTTCCACGTTGAACAGCGATTTCGCTATGGTGACGCGGCTTTTTTTACTACTATGACTATACAAAGAAATCCAATATATCCAAAAACTAGATTTGAGCGTTGATTTGACAAGGGTTTCAAGCTCATTACCAGGAGATATCTAACTGAAATAGCTAATCACCAAGCTTACTTTTGCCTCATTCTACTAACAAAATGAGGGCACATTAGTTCTGCCAGCAATGCCTACGAGTGATATACTGCTTGAAATTTCCATATCGTTTTCCTTGTTTGAATCTTTCTCTATGAGATATTGCACCCAGGGGGCAAAAATCTCTCATACCTTTATATTAATTATTTTTACAATTTTCTACAAGGGGTTTGAGTAAATAAAAAAGACATAATTGACACAATTATGTCCGGCATATTGATCTATTAATCAACGAAGCCTCAGTCCATGAGCTATCAATTTCCAAGAATTGATATAATCAGAGGTGCTACTAAATGAGGTTATTATCAGGTATTTTTGGTAGTGCATCAGCAAAGTGTGGGATAAGTAATCAGGCCATTCCAGTTCCAAGGAGCGATGTACGCCAACCCTGCCCTTTGTGCCACAGTATTTTTCTGGCGACGCGCGAACCAAAATCCAATGGAAATAGCTCACGACTAACCTTACTGTGGCCTCAGTAGGCTCCCCAACCTTGGCAAATTTATTTTGTCGGCGATGCCACCTACCTGTTTGCTGCCGATTGTCGCACCGGATCATCCTCCGACAAACTCATCCCTATGTAACCCATATTTGACTCCCTCTTGCTGCGACTCTGTATAAACAAAATTCTTCTCAAATTTTAATCCTACTTTTTCCATGACTCGAATCGAAGCCTGATTTGCTAACAACGCACTAGCCACTACCCGCTTTACTCCCAACCCTGTAAAACCTTTCTGAATTAGAGAGCTTGAAGCTTCAGTTGCATATCCTTTTCCCCATATTTTTTTTTGCAACCGATAACCTACTTCAAACTCCCCCTCTTCATACAGAGTCACCCCCATATAACTATCTAAACCTGGTCGAAAATGAAACCAACCCAGAAATTGATGACTAGATTTTTCTAGAGCTGCCCAAAACCCAAAACCTGGATATTGTTCGTAATATCTGAAAATTTTCGGTATAAATTCATTTTTAATCGTGTTGTATGGAGTAGGTGTACCTGCGCGATCGCCTAATTTTGTAAACCGAGTCACTTCGGGATCACTATCTAATTCAAATAATAATTCTGCATCAGCTTCAGTAAACTGGCGCAGAATTAATCTTTTTGTCTCTAGAAAAATTATCATTGCCTCTTTCAAAAAAGATCGTTACAGTAAATAATAATACCAAATTCGGTTGAGAAAAACTAATAAAGAATTGATAATTGATAATTGATAATTGATACTCAATCCTGTTATGAAAGCGTAGCTCCTCCCGAATGAGGCAAAGCTACTTTTGTCAAATTCCCTTCTCACCCTTCTGCTCTCTGCTTTACCCCTAGTAATAAAGCTCCTATTTAAACCGGATTTAGTATAAGTAGTAGTATTTGTAGGTGTGGTTGACGTCAGGAAACCCAACATAAGTTTGATGTAGTTGAGTTTCACTAGCTAATACCAATTTGAATAATCACTGCTATAGCAAAATCCCCACAGGTATAGACTTCCAGATACTCATTTGTAATATTCTTTTTTTACCCATGGTATAAAAGTAAAAAGTATTGATTAATTAGGCTTTGAGTCATTTACCACAAGTGGTTTATTTCCACCGTGCTGCAGTAGGGATATCCAAGGTAGGAAGTATGTCAACCAAATACCAAAATAGTAATGAGCAGTAAAATTTTCAGCATAGTCGGCCAATAAACTGCCTTAAAGATAAAATTATTTTTCTACTTAATTGTAGAAATATTGGGGTTCAAACTCCAGAGAATAAAGTTAACAGCTACCAAGAAAATGTATAAATGAACAACAAAGTAAAAATACTCTAAGTAAACAACCCCTTTAGTAAGTACTTGTTGTCTAACTGTCACCTGAGCCAGGATCACAATAAATACAAAACCAGCAGAAGCTCCTAAAACTTCCATGGTTTGTTCTCGATTGTCGGGTCAGGTGGCCGACCCCAGGAGGAGGCAGCCTTGCCCGACTACAACAAGCGGCGATCGCAGCTTTAGGAGAAATTGGAGATTTGGAAGCAGTGGATCATATTCTCAAATTTGCTCTCTCGGAAGATTGGTTAATTCGCCAAAGATTAGCAGAAGCTCTAGGAAATATGTCTTGCCCCAAGAGTATATCTGCTTTGAAATACTTAGAAAAAGACATTCACTCTCAAGTATTTCAAGCCGCCACCATATCTCTGCAACGCTTATCTAGTGATTAACTGAAAAATTTGGTTTCCAACTTCCCCGTGAAACGGGGATTTTTATGTTGAGATTAAACAATTCATGATTCAACTACTTGACTTATTTTTTGATTTTTTTTAATTTCAGATAAATTTCGCTGATCTAATCTTCTGCCAAACATTTTTATTTTTATAATTTTATTTCCCACATTCCGCACGTCAATTTGTAAGATCAAAAGTAGTACAAAACACCAGCATTTACTAAATATTAATACTGCTGAAAAATCTTCTGAGCAACTTCCATCAGGATGAAATTGTGTAGCAATTTTCAGCATTTGTACTTAAATTTATCCCTCTTCTTTCTTTCCCTTCTGCCCTCTGCCCTCTGCCTTCTGCCTTGAAAATACATGCTACATCATGAATACGTAATGTAGGTTATTTTTATAATCTGCTCTAAATGTGCAAAAATAATGATCTTAGAGATTGTTTGTCACGCCTCAGATTAAATTCTGGCGTAGGGTAGGCCATTGGGTCAATATCTCCTCGTACTCACCAGAACTTTAGTTGTCCACCGCCGGCCACCAGAATTAAGCACTCTAGCTATCTTAATATTTGCTTGACAAACAGTCTTTTATGATAAATATCAATAGCTACTCTCAGAGGAATTTTTTAGCACAAAATGCAATTTAATCTCGAATAAGAATATAGAATAAAATACAGGTAATTATAAAACTGAACTATGAATCTCACCTTTGAACAACGAACCAACATTGATGAAAAACTTTCTAAACGTCATATCGACCTAGACCCAAGCGGTTACTTTATTATTTTTATTGACCCAGAAGCAGGATTAATCTGCGCCAAACACTTTACTAATATCATTGACGAGCGGGGTTTAGCTATCAATCCAGAGACAGGTAAACCGATTCCGGCGAAAGGGAAAGTAGAACGTCAGCAGACTACAAAATTTACTGCTAGAACTGCAAAAGAAATGTGTGTCAAAATTTTTGAAGAACCCCGCCCCTGCCAAATTACAATGTTAGACCATGCTGCTTATTTGGGACGGGAATTTATGCGTGCTGAAATGGCTTTATTTAATGGCAAAGAATATATTCAAGATTAATTAAATCAAGAGCATGATCGGAAATTAGACTTCTGCCATTCTCCTGAATTTCTAACCAGAAAAGCCTTGATACCAGAAATAAGTAACCATCGGTACAACTGTAGCAACGACTAGCAATACAACCACTAAAATAGTTGCACTTTGATCGTCAGTTTCTTCTGCTGATTTAAAAGTAGCTGCTACTTGTGCTGATAACTCGTCTTTAACTTCCGGAGGACCGGTATCAGGTTCTCCAGATAATACAGCAGTCAGGCGATCGCTAGCTGCTAAAAAGGCCTTATTAATATTTGTTATCTTCTCTAATAGGTACTTGAATAGTTTCATCAACTACGCTTTGGGCAATGTCATCAGACATAATTTCTTTAACTGCATCACCAATACGAATTGCATCATTATTGGTGAGAGTATCTAAAACAACTAGAGTTTGATGAGCTTTGGCTTCGGGAGTGGGGAACCATTTATCAAACAGCTTTTCAGTAAAACTATCCGCTGTTTCTCCATAGTCTAGGCGACGGATAGTCACGAATCTCACTTCATTAGCAGTGTTATCAGCTAAATTTTCCCAAGTATTGTTCAGTTGATTTTTTGTCACTCGACTGAGTACATCTGCATCATCAATGATGAATGTGCGATCGCCTGCCGATCAACTATGCATTTGATCAACTCCAGTTGCAAATGCAGAAGATACTGGGAGGAAAGTGGCCATAACAACTAACAGTAGAGATACTATTAGAGCTTGGAGATTTTGAAGATTGAAAGTTTTATTGAATAGTTGTAGCATCTGATACTTTCCAATTTTTGATAAAAAGTTAATTTTTAACAAGTTGGCAGGAAGATAAGCATTCTCTATTATAGTCGCTCACATCAACGCCCATCACCTGATCTCCATCCTCACTACATCTATAGTTTCAATAGTTAAGAAAAATGTCAAGAAATGGCTGATTGCTATTGACATTAATAATAAGCTATGCTAGCAAATCATATAAGAACTAAATTAATTGAGGGTAAGAGAAATAGTTTGAGCAGAAATAAAAAATTAAAGCATTAAAAAAGAAGAAGGAACACAAAGTTGGAGATTTAAACCCTTATACTCCCTTTGCGTTACCAAGGTAAATAATGAAGTGAGTGAGAAAGATTTCCCCTTCTTCCCTGTTTCTTCAAGTTAAGATAGCTTGGACAAATAGTACTCTATGTTGTCAGTCTGACTAGGGCTGACAAAAAAACTCATCCTTTCCGTGAACTATTAACTACTAGGTGCAAAATGTCCATCTAAATAAAAAAATATATAAGGTCTTATGTCAACTCTTGTTATTGTCGAATCTCCAACTAAAGCCCGCACTATTCGTAACTATTTACCCTCTAACTATCGTGTAGAGGCATCCATGGGTCATGTGCGTGACCTACCTCCTTCTGCTGAAGAGATCCCAGAAAAATACAAAGGACAAAAGTGGGCGAACTTAGGGGTAAACGTAGACTCAGAATTTGAACCCATCTACGTTGTCCCCAAAGACAAAAAGAAAACTGTCAAAGAACTCAAAGATGCTCTCAAAGAAGCTGATGAATTAGTTCTGGCCACAGATGAAGACAGGGAAGGGGAAAGTATTAGTTGGCATTTGTTGGAACTACTAAAGCCGAAAGTTCCGACTAAGCGGATGATATTCCATGAAATTACCCCAGAAGCTATCCGTAAGGCGATCGATAACTGTCGCAATATAGACGAACAGTTAGTTAGATCCCAAGAAACCCGCCGGATTCTAGATCGTCTCTACGGCTATACTCTTTCACCAGTGCTATGGAAAGCAATTGCTTGGGGCCTATCTGCCGGTAGGGTACAATCAGTAGCAGTCCGACTTTTGGTTAATCGAGAACGTCAACGTCTAGCATTTAAACAAGGCGGTTATTGGGATTTAAAAGCCAATTTAGAACATACCAAAAAATCCTTTGAGTCTAAACTTGTCAGTCTGGGAGGCACAAAAATTGCTACTGGTAGTGACTTTGATGAAAATACAGGCCAAATAGCTGAAGGTCGCAATGTTGCTTTATTAGATGAAGCTCAAGCAGAAGCCCTCAAGGAAAGACTACAGGATAAACCTTGGACTGTTACTAATATTGACGAACGGGCTGTGAATCGTAAACCCTCTCCGCCCTTTACTACTTCTACCTTGCAACAGGAAGCTAACCGAAAATTGCGACTGGGGACAAAGCAAACTATGCGCATAGCCCAAAATCTCTATGAACAAGGCTTTATTACATACATGCGGACAGACTCGGTACATTTGTCTGATGAAGCGATCGCTGCTGCTCGAAGTTGTGTTGAGAATATGTACGGTTCGGAATATCTCAGCCCTCAGCCTCGGCAATACACGACCAAAAGCAAAGGAGCCCAAGAAGCCCACGAAGCCATTCGCCCCGCCGGAAAAACTTTCCGTACACCTCAGGAAACAGGATTAAGTGACCAAGAATTCAGGGTTTACGATCTAATCTGGAAAAGAACAGTAGCTTGCCAAATGGCTGACTCTCGCCAAACTCATATTACTGTTAATTTGCAAGTAGAAGATGCAGGCTTTCGTTCTAATGGTAAACGAATCGACTTTCCTGGCTTCTTGAGAGCCTATGTAGAAGGCTCTGACGATCCAGAAGCAGCTTTGGAAGACCAGGAAATGCCTCTGCCTGCTCTCAAACAAGGCGATCATCCTACTTGCCAGGAAATAGAAGCAGTAGGTCACGAAACTCAGCCACCGGCTAGGTTTACAGAAGCCTCTCTGGTGAAAACTCTTGAAAGTGAAGGTATTGGCCGTCCAAGTACTTATGCCAGCATTATTAGTACGATTGCCGATCGCAAATATGCCAAACTCCAGAATAATAGTTTAATTCCTACGTTTACTGCTTTTGCTGTTACCTGTCTATTAGAAAAATACTTTAATGAGTTTGTCGATGTCAAGTTTACTGCTCGCATGGAACAAACTCTCGATGATATTTCTACAGGTGAAGCTAACTGGCTTCCTTATCTGCGAGAATTTTTTTCTGGAGAAAGTGGACTCGATACTCAAATCAAAGAACAAGAAGCTCAAATTGATCCCAAGTTAGCTCGAACTATTGAACTGGAAAATTTGGATACTAATTCAGATCTGACTTATCGTATATGCGTCGGTAAGTTTGGCGCTTATATTGAGGCTGAAAATGGTGATGATGTAATTAAGGCTTCTATTCCTGAAGATTTAACTCCATCAGATTTAGATCCTGAACAAATAGAAAAACTCCTCAAGCAAAAAACAGAAGGTCCAAAAGAGTTGGGGATTCATCCAGAAAAAAACGAACCGATCTATATAATGACTGGTCGCTACGGCCCTTATGTACAATTCGGTGATGAGGTTGAGGGTAGTAAGAAGAAACCAAAACGAGCCTCTCTGCCAAAAGGGGTAGGTATGGACGATGTAACTCTGGAAATGGCAGTAGGTTTGTTATCTTTACCTCGTCACTTAGGTGTTCACCCAGACACAGGTTGTAAGATTCAGACTAACTTAGGACGTTTTGGGCCGTATGTTGTACATGATCAAGGAAAAGAGGGTAAAGACTATCGTTCTCTGAAAGCAGACGATGATGTGTTGACTATTACTTTGGAACGTGCTTTGGAGTTATTAGCCCAACCGAAAGCGAAACGGGGTAGTCGTGCTAAAGCTGCACCTCCACTCAAGGATTTAGGTAAACATCCTGAAGATGGGGAAGCAGTAGGTATTTTTAATGGTAAATATGGACCTTATGTAAAGCATGGTAAGGTAAATGCTTCTTTGCCCAAGGATAAAGCAATAGAAGATGTAACTTTAGAACAAGCTTTGGAACTTTTACGAACTAAGGCTTCAACTAAACAGTCCACTAAGTCGAGAAAGTCTACAAAATCTAAAGCAGAAAGTAATTAGCTGACTCCGGCAAAAGTCTCACACTAGAATTTTCCGGGCGTTGGTAATTTAAAAGATGATGATCTTGTAGTAGAAACAGCCCTGATACCAATTCTGTGTGAAGTGGCATCTAAATTTATCCTCCCTAGCCCACCTTTTTTATCCTGGAAAGGGGGGAAGTAGAAGATGCTGCGCTTTTTGTTTGATGGGGGTAAACAGGTAGTTAGTTGCACTACTTAGCAAAAAGTTGCGCTTGAACGCGATTCTAACTATAGCGTAGTTACAGCAGCTTAAACTTGATTTATCACTAGAGTTGTCCCTAAATAGATGGAAAAAATCGCTCAAACCAAGACAGAGCAATAATTCCCAGTGCTTTGGTCAATAAATGGCTACAATCCTTACACAACAGGGGTTTTCAGGATTTTTTAAGTTATAAAGCGACAAGTCTACTATTCTAACAAACATAATATTACCCAGGATTTTTAAGTATTTGGGATCAAGTCTGTTAAGTATTGTCACCTTTCATACATACTATAAATTTTGACTTTTAGACTATTTTCCTTCTCTCCATTCTTCTCCGCCTGGTAATTCCGTTAAAAAGTTATTAACGACAGTAGGTAATTCTTTTTTAGAGTAGTCATAAGTTAGTTATAGTAAATTTTGAGCTATTTTTATTACTTGATTTTTATCAACTATATCTAAAAGTTGAAAAGGTGTATATATCCCATCAAATACTTCTACACTGGCATCGCTAATTGCAATTTATATACCTTCTTCAAGTATAGTTTGCCATTCGTTTTCCTTAATGTAATAAGATTTCCTATTATCTTGAAGATTGATTTTTTTGATTTCTATTAATGAACTCCGAATTGAAGCAGCCCAATAATTTGTTAATCTTTGCTCTAGTTGATTTTTGATATGTATTAACATCCTAATAACAAAAGATTCGAGCGCATTGATCTTTGTTTGCCGACTCATTCCATCCAATTGATATATCAAGGCTAAAGCATCTTCGTAGCGTTGCTCTAAAATACAGTTTTTTAAATCTTCTAGTTCTTGAATCATTGTTGATTTTGCTGTTAAATTTAATTGGCTATAAGTAGTCAAAAAATAGCAATCTTAATCTGATTTGTAAATTTTTTCCAGAACATTCCTGGTGTACCTAGGTTTAAAATTATTCACTTTTTACGAATGATTTCAGATTGCTATAGGCAATATGTCAAGGAACTTGCCAAATACGTTGATGATAATGTTCTGGATCAGCGTAATGGTCAACTACAGAATGACTATGGTCGTGATGATGGTGATGGTCATCGTGATGATGATGATGGTGATGATGACCATGAGAATTTACTTCACCAGTACCCGCAGCCAAGCGAAATTTACACATTTCACAGTTCATTTTTACTTGTCCTAACTGTGTTTCTATTTCCCTTTCTCGCAATAATTCTAATAATGTCGGATGCGCCCCCATTTCTGGTAGACAAGTCACTGAAATACCAGGATATTGTTCTTGTTGTTGAGCGGTAATATCAAATATTTTCTTGACTAAAACCCCAGTAAATAAAAAGTAAGGCAAAACAATAATACGCTTTGGTTGATATAACTTCGCTCGCTGAAAACCATCTTTTAAACGGGGGTGAGTAATGCCAATAAAACAGGTTTCAACTGTTAGATAGCCACTACCTTCCCATAACATTCGAGCTAATTTATAAACATCTCCATTCGCGTCAGGATCACTCGAACCTCGCCCTACAAATAATAAGACAGTTTCGGAGCGATTAAAGTTTGCTTGGTCTAATTCTGCGAGGCGCGATCGCCATAATTCTAAAATCTTGGGAGCAATACCAAAGTGTCGCCCATAATGGAACTTTACTTGAGGATGTCTTTCTCGTGCCCTGTCTAATTCATTGGTAATATCAAATTTATTGTGGCGGGCTGCAAATAACAAAACTGGTACAGCGGATAACTCTGTGTAACCTGCTTCTACAAGTTTATCTACCCCTTCTTGAATAGTAGGGTTTGTTAATTCCAAAAAACAAGATACTACAGGTCGAGATTTATCTAAATTTTGATAAGCTGCAACAAAATCTAAAAAAGTTTGTTTCCCTTCAGCATCTCGTGTGCCATGACCTATCAACAACAAAGGTCTTTGCAGAGGTAATGGGAGTAAATTATTACCTGTATAAACACTAATTTTTTCTTCTGCTAAAGTTATAATTTCTTGAGCTTTGGTTTCTGATTTTTGAGTTAAAAATTCCATTAATTCTCCTTTCCTGTGTCAGGCAGGAAATCAAATTTTACAACTGACAAATGGGTGTTCTGGCTCATCGATTTTTGTTAATTAGCGATTGATAATTAATTTTTTCTCGCTGTTTTTATCGATTTACAGTTGCCGCACAGCCCTGGAATTTCACCATAATTTCCCCTTTTTATCAGTAAAATAAGTGACAGAAATTATTATTTATAACAATTTTTACTGTCCTCTTAACTTTTGACTTAATTTTTGATTATTCTAGCAAACTTTTTTAATTTAACTACTGAGAGATTGTTTGTCACGCCTGAGATTAAATTTTTGTGTAGTAGTAGACTGACACAGCTAAAATGGTGCAATAGGCGTAGGTTGGGTAGAACGATAGTGAAACCCAACCTACAATTTTGTGTCTTACCAGTAGGGTGGGTTAAGGGGAAATATCTCCTCGTACTTACCAAGATTTTAGTTTCCCCCCCAAGCCACCAAAATTCAGCATTATAAACAGTCTCTAATAGCCTAATTTTTAATATTGACAATTAGTTAATAATGTGTATTATTAAAAATAATAGAAAATGAGAGAGTGCAATAAGTTTTGTGAAAGTAGGACAAAATGGGTAGTTTAAAAAAGTTCAATCTGTCAAGATCAAGGCCTTAGTAAACCTTTTAATGTCGATAGCTATAGAGAATATCTACAAAACACAAGAGATGCAAAAATGCTAACTGACTGAGAGCGAATCAAATTTATCAAAGATATAGACAAATAAAAATATTTAGCTCTAATCTGAATATTTATAAATTAAAGGAACAATCATCCCCCATTGATAGACATAATTTTATACTATATTAAAACCAGTCTTAAGCTTAAAAAAAGGTTATGAGGAGAAAACAATCTTTCACCTCTAACGGCAATTCTGAACCATAGTTAGTCTAGAATGTTCAAAAGTAATCAAGCAAGATTGGTGCTAAAACCATAAAATCATAGGCCGTAGTATCTGACCACATAATCTGAAAACTACCATGAATGACATAGATAATGACATAAATAACAAGTTACTCGAAAATATGCCGCCCCGAGAGCATAGAGTAGGGCAACTGCGTAACTTAATTGAAACTTTACACATAGCTGATGAAGTGGCCAGTAAAGGCTATCTCATCACTAGCTCAGAGCTAGCAGATATCATGGACATAAACGCCAGTGCCGTTACCAGCCGTGGAGATAATTGGTCGTGGCGCAACTGGATTGTATCTAGAGTTCGTCGTGAAGGTAACCAAAGTGCGATTCGTTTCTGCTAAAAGTTAAGGCCATAGCGCCTAGGCGTGAGCAGAGTAAGGCCATCAGTCAGTTCAAGAAACTGAAGTCAGTCTTATAACTAAATGACCTTGGAGGTGAGATTCCTCCCGCCCTGGTGCAGGGTTGACAGCATCACTCCTACGGTAGCGACTAGCTATCAATCCGTAAAGCGGGGTGAAAAGGTGGTAAAACTATTAGCTTAATTTGGTTTCCATCGAGCACAATACCTATTGGATAGCAAAAAGCGAAGATATTACAGAAGCGTCGTCATCTTCAACCAGTGAAATTAGCTGTAACACTGGAGCCAAAAGGCAAAGGATAGGGAGTTAGCGAGATTTGGTTCGACTAACAAGCACTTCCCCTAAACCCGGCGTAAAGTATCATCCTAAAGGTATACAAATAAGGTGATTTGGAACGAAGTAACCCATGAAAAACTCTTGAATCAAAATGGATAGTATTAAAGTAGATTCAAGTAGGTGCTAACCGTATGTTTGATTGGGAAGGATTGTGTCAGAAGCAAAAGCCCTAATTTAATGATAGGGATATGCAGACGGACACACAGTGATTTGGAATGTAGAGTTTTAGTCAGTAATACAGATGTCCAATACGAGTTTAGAGACTGCAGTGGAATGGGTGGAATGGCGTGATATCAATTGGTTTAAGGTTGAGCGTCAGGTATTAAAGTTACAGGAAAGAATCTACAAAGCCTCTCAGAGTGGTGATGTCATTACAGTTCGTAAAGTCCAAAGACTATTGCTTAAATCCTGGTACACAAAGTTATTAGCGGTGCGTAGCTTGACTCAAGATCCCCAGGGTCAGAAAACTGTGGGAGTAGAGGGTGTAAAAGCATTGTCCTCAGCAGAAAAATTGGCCAAGGCCAAAACATTAGAATTAGGAGGCAAAGTCAAACCTAGAAGAGGCATTGTGAAAGATAGCGCCCTACAAACACTTGTCAAGATGGCTCTAGAGCCAGAATGGGAACCAAGATTTGAAGCTAATTCCTATGGATTTCGACCAGGCCGATCGCATCAGGATGCAATAGAAGCAATTTTTAATTGCGTTAAGCTCAAACCTAAATATGTATTTGAGGCGAAGATAGCTAAATCTTCTGAGGGTATCAATTACGAACAACTACTAAAAAAACTAAATACCTATCCCACATTACGGCGACAAATCCGAGCATGGTTAAAAGCTGGTGTGATGGATGGTCAAGAGTTGTTCCCAACAGAAGAGGATATGGCACAGGGTGAAGCAATTTCTCTATTATTAGCAAACATAGCTCTTCATGGTATGGAAGAACGAATCAAACATTACGCCCAAACACTTAATGTTGAACCAAGAGAAAATGGAATCAGCAGTTCAGAAGTGAATCAAGGCCAAAATTTAAGTTTGATTCGTTACGCTAGCAACTTCGTAATCATTTACGAAGATATAGAAGTACTTCAGAAATGCCTAGTCGCGATCGCCAAATGGTTATCTGAGATGGGTTTAGAGTTAAAACCAGGTCAAATCAGAATTGCTCATACTCTATATAAATATGGTGAGGAAAAACCAGGATTTGATTTCCTAGGATTCAACATTAGACAATATGAGGTGAGCAAACATAAAAGTAAGGGAGGTTTTAGAACCCAACTTGAACCAAGTAAAGAGAGTGTTAAGAGTCACTATCGTCAAATCGCTGAAGTTATAGATAGACATAAAGCTGCACCACAAGTTGTTTTGATCAGGAAACTTAACCCTATGATTAGAAATTGGGTAAGTTATTACTCGACACTGGTGAGCAAGAAAGCCTTCAGAGATTTGGATCATTTAGTATTCCAAAAACTCCAACGTTGGGCAAGAAGAAGACATCCCAATAAAAATAATCGCTGGGTTTCTCAAAAATATTGGCATAGCAATGAAGAAAACAACAGGGAATTTTCGTGCAGCCTCGAGGATGGCACTCAAGTCAAGCTATTGAAACATACGGAAGTCCCTGTATTTAACTGGCCTGGCACTCGGTCTCGCGCTCTCCTGATAGAGGAGGGTAGGGAAAAGTCGCCTGCATCAGCATTTAGGGACTTCCAGAAATAATACTAATTCTCCTCTTGGCAGACTATACAACTACTGTATGGACATTACTTAAAAAGTATAATTTATAGTGCTAGAGGTACTCATCTGATTAGAGCCAAATCACTGAGGAGCCGGATGAGGTGAAAGTCTCACGTCCGGTTCTGAAGACGAGTAGTTCTGGTGACAGAATTGCTTAGTTTAACTTCTCTGGCAGTTAGAACGGGTGTAATATTAAGTCGCATTAATTAACCATAATGTAGGGACGTTGCATGCAACGTCCTTGCGGGTTCCGATCAGCAAGGTTTATTATGCTTGTTCAACAACCTTCGGCTGAGGCATGCTGGCAAGAGGCAAGAGGCAAAAGTACTGCTATAAGAGGGTTTGAGTCCCCCACTATATTTTTAAATTAGTGGGTTAAATCCCTCAGCATAGGC
>JAJEAQ010000436.1 GCA_022822685.1 Trichodesmium sp. jk18x7bins.61 | reverse complement strand
AAATATGAGCATTGGCGTTTCCACCCAACGAGTCTCCCTCCCCTCTATAAATCCTTGCTGTGGAGCCTCTCTCTGTTGACTATATTGAATATAAAGATTACCGTCGGTTATCTCTTCAAACTCTGAAAAAGTTAGCTCATTCTTTAAAACAATTAGTTCTCCTCTCGGAGTGAGGGCATTCCCTGCTGTGATGTTCACCTCTGTTTCGTTAACTTTTCCAACTACAAGCCCATAACTCCTGAGACATTAAGGCAGAAATTGAGCAAGCGCTGGCGATCGCTTAAATATTTATGTTGCAGTTGAAAATCTTCTAGAGGTAGAGGAAAAGATCTTGGATGTCTGGTTGAGATTTCTGGGATTTGAGTCATTTTTTAGTAACTCCAATGTATGCAAGGAAAAAGGCAAGAGGGCGGGCGTATGATGAGGGACGAAATAGTTAACAGTTATCAGTAGTTCTGGTAATAGCTTTTTATACCCAACTTTGAAATAGTTAACAATTAACTGCTCAAAAGCGCTATCATGCGCCCAATGGTATCAGGAATTACCTATTTTTTAGTTGTCAACAACTATATATAGTGTTGTGCTCTAGTTTTGATTTACTACATATAGCGTTTTTTTGCGTAAATCCTGGGTATATCACACTTGTCGATCTCAAGTCTCAAAACAGAACTTCAGAAAGCTCAATTACCCAAAGACATTGGCTCGGGCATTATTTTCATGATTGACTGTAGTAAATAGAGTATCTTCTTGTCTGCTGATTTCTTCTTCAAGTATTTTAATTGCCCCACTAATCTGCAATAATTTATCCCGCAGATTAGCTCGTTCCTGCTCTAATTCAGCCATAGCTGTTTGTCCTGACTCAAATTCGGATTTGAGTTGGGCTAGACGTTGCTGCATTTGTTCTTTCATGTTTATATTCCTCTAACTTTGACATTTGTAGTAATAAATTGACCTTGACCAGAGTGATTTGTTTTAGGTGGTTCGGGTAGTCCACTGTCGGTGGGTGGTGGTAGCTTCTTTGCACCCTGTATCACTTCATGATTGGCGTTGAACATGGCTCCTATGAGCAATACAGCTTTACCTCCTGATTTAACCTTCTGGGCTGTTTGATTGGGAGCTAGGGATTCTATGGATACAGTTCCCTTCCCTGGCCCAACCGGATACATTGGGTTCATGTAAGTCGCACTAGGAACAGTAGCTGTTTTCTCATCACCATCTACACAGACCAAATTTCCATTAATTTTACATTTACCTTTACCTTTGAGAATTCCGTTTGGAGCTGTGACAATTGCTGGTGTAAATGGGGGGAGAAATTGGGCTTGATCGTTAGCCGTCAGAATGAAATAAGGCATAAATAATCATCTCCATGATGTTTAGATTAAAATCTGATTGCGATCGCTTATGCCATACCCTGACATAATCAACACTTGAGGCAATTTTTCTCTGTCCGTTTAGTGAATTGATCGCCTTGTTGTGTGGGAGGGAGGCTAGGAGGCATCCCTATCCGTTGTTGTGCCTATAATTGTAGGGATTGGCTCGTCTCTACTAGGTATTGATGTACCTATAATTGTAGGGATTGTCTCATCACTAGATGTAGCAGGATTTCCTGCTCTATCTCGCTTACACATTTGTAAAATCCTGTCAGGAGAAGCCGAGGGTAATTCAAAGTCCTCTGCAAAAATTTGTGTCTGTTGAAAAATAGGTGATTCTAGAGTGCTTGATGTAGAATAGGAAACAGTTAATTGACCAGCTATATTCACGTCATTGAGATTTTTGATTGTCACTGCTAATCCTGATACTTGCTCTTGCCGGTAGAGGGTATGGTTAATTTTTATTGTCAAAAATTCCTCAATGGTTTCTCGTCGTGTTAATAAATGAAAGTCAGGAAGATCATTTTGGAATTGCACCGTGATTTTATTTAGTAAATATTCGTCAATTTCCCCTTCCCCAGAGGGATTTAATCGTACAATAGCTTCTAGCTCTACAGGGGGATCTACCTCTTTTATAAATTCCTCTAAATCATGAACTACCCACGGTTGCAGAGTGATCTGCATCGTGGCAAACAACATTTTGAGAGTATAAAAAGTATGTCCTGGCTTGGCTAAATCGATAATTTCTTGAGCAATTTTAACCTGTCGCCAATACTCTTCTAAATCACGCTCTTCGATAGTTAGTTGCACCTGAAAATAATAGGGAAAGTTGATAAAATTGTCGTAAACTTCGACCTCTTCCTTGTATCCTAAAGCTGTCAAATAAAGACGCAAAGTTTCTGTTAATCCATATTTTGTGCCTCGCCAAGAGTACAAGTCAACAGTTCTAGCAATAAATGCTCTTTTCAGCTCTATTGTCCAATCATTTCTTAAACTTAAAGCTACCCAACTTGCTAACCAAGGTAAAAATTCTTCTGGAGTTGTTTGAGGGTCAAAATAGAGATGGGTTTTATCAAGAATTTCCTCTATTCCTGGTGGGTTTTCACTCTCAGCAGTAATGAATAACTCTTCACTAGGACTACTTGCCAGCCCGCTGAGGCTTTTTTCAAATCCTAGTAAAAACCGACCGATAAAAATCTCTTTTTGGAGAT
This sequence comes from Trichodesmium sp. jk18x7bins.61, assembly GCA_022822685.1. GTDB lineage: Bacteria > Cyanobacteriota > Cyanobacteriia > Cyanobacteriales > Microcoleaceae > JAJEAQ01. The sequence continues at coordinate 1,370 of JAJEAQ010000436.1, read as the reverse complement.
TTGCTGGTAAATATTGTAGATAATTACTAAGTGTTTCAGTATGGTTTAATGTCATTGCTAACTTGATGTATTATATATTGTAAATGTACTATTGAGAAGATTAAAATTAACTAACTGATTATCAGCTAAAGAAATTTCTTCTAGGTTCGAATTATTTTTTTCATCTTTTAGTGTTAGTTCTTTCACATAATCTACACCTTCTAAATTATGTAGAACTTTATATAATTCTGAGAGATAAACACTCTGACCGAAAGGCCACCCTTTTCCCTCCCAATATTTTCCTGATTCGAGAGGAGAAAAAAATCTTCTCAGTTCCTCTACTGCATTTCTGAGCACTTCTTGTGATCTGGCACTATCTTCCACGACTAATCCTGCGTCTATGGCTACATATATATACTCAGGAGTAACAATATGCTGGAAAGTGGTTAAAATCTTCCTTTGCTCGATAAAATCAAATAGTTCTGTTGTGTCGATTGGAAAATCTTCTAAATCTGTAGGTTCAGGAACAATCACTAAACTGACATTTCCTGTGACAAAAGTATTAGCATCTGATTCAGATAAATTTCGCTGTGGCAAACATTTAACCCGTGCAATTTTTAAGTCACACTCTGGTAATTCATTCCAGTCATTGAGGATTAATTGTTCATAATCTTCGGCTGTAACTGCACGATAACGGCGGCGTAAGTCAGATAAAGTTTCCTCAATTTCTGATTGCACATATTTTTGCCTGTTTCGGGCAGAAGTATTAGTTGGTGCATCCCATTTTGTACCTTGAAGTAAACTGATAAAGCTAGCATAATTTTCATCTGGGATTTGATTAACTCGATATAGAGTCATATCTGTTAACCATGCCAACAATTCAATCAGAATAATTCCCGTATCCGTAGGATTATGATCCGTCCATTCTGGATATTCCTGGGGAATTTGAGAAATAGCCTCTTCTACTAATTCTGCAAAAGTGCGATCGTCAAGATTCGGTAAAGGTATACTCATAAGTCTGTAAGTGAGATAGAAGATAAGGATGTAGTACTTTGTCTACTTCATGGGTGAAGTGTTCAAGTCAAAAGTTATATCAAGTCACCTAGAATGATCATCATAAAAAATGGGATTGGGTAGGTGGGGTTGAGGAACTATAGCTTGCTTTACGTAAGGAGAACCCAACATAACTCAACATCATGTATGTTTTTGTTGGGTTTAGTCTGACTAAACCCAACCTACTAAGAATTATGGGTAATTATCTAGACATGATATTAAAAGTTAAAAGTCAAAATTATTAGACATCTCCATAATTTCAATTTTAGCCCGGTTTTTACAAGGGTTTCAAGCTCATTTTTGGATATATGTATTCATTGGTGTTGGTTAATTGATAT
>JAJEAQ010000234.1 GCA_022822685.1 Trichodesmium sp. jk18x7bins.61 | reverse complement strand
CTAGATTTTATACTTTGTTAAGTTTTTGTAAAAACTTGGTGTTTAACTTCTGAAATAGTATAGCTCAATGCGGTCTGTTTAGCATATTTCTTAAAGTGGTATTTAATAGCAGATACTTTAAGTTAATTAATAGAAATTTTTAACAAGGTATCAAGACCAACATTCAACTAATTCCCTTTATCCATGAGGAGTCAAAGGATTAAATTTAAGTTCCCAAATCACCATTGGAGGAGTTAAAAATGTCAAATAATCTAAATTATATAAATAATTAATCATCACTATAAGTATTAAATCTCTGTAGGATTACGCAGATTTGAGCTGAAATAGTATCAAGACACAATTAATAGTTCTGAATCAGAGTGATATTTAAGAACAATACTCAATCTAAGTTTTTATATAGTGAATTTGTTGTTGATTTTGATATATAGTAATCCTCAACCATTCGTGAAAAGTAAGTGAATTTAAATTTATGTAGAGCCGAAATCTCAAGGATAAGTTTGACAAAATTAGATCAGATTGCTATATTCAGAGGCTGTTTGCAAATAGAATATTTTGCTCACCTCTGGTCTAAATAAATTGCAGTAATTTTAGTAACTGTTGGCATCAGGAGCAATTAGTAATAGGATTTTTTGGTATTCTGCTCTAGGTATCAACTCTGCTTAGTTAACCATCAATAAAAACTTATTCCTTCTTGTTCTTTAGGAAAGGGCTATTCAACTTGCCACCATCCAAAAGCTGGACCGATAAATCTAACTGTTAACCAAGCAATAATGAGAAATCCAATACCAATCCATGCACCAGTTGTAGTTAATTGCATAAATTTTTGGCTTTGACTTTTAGTGATTGGTAGCCAAGAAATAAATCGCGATTCTTGGCCGTACTGTTCTCCTAGTGTTTCTTTGCGACGTTTTGCTTCACCCATAACTTTGTCTACGTTTGTTTATTCAGTGATTTTAGTTGAAATCATAACTATAGTATACTGGCTACTTCAGTTGGTGGGTCAGATTTTATCCCCCAGTTGAAATGTGAGGGCTTGGAGTTTCCCGAATGTTTTTAGGTAAACTCCAAGTAACCAATCTTAGCAAAGGGACTAAGGGCGACTAAAACTTGCTGGCCATAAGTACGACGAATTACACGACTGTCGAGCAAAGCAACTATACCTTGAGACTCTCGCACAGAAACAATAGCACGTTGTAATTCCTGTAGCGCTTTTGGTAGTAGGTATAACCTAAACCAATCTAAACCCCTTTGCCTGTAAAGATTTACTCGCCCAGATACTAAAGGATTTTCTAAAGATGGAAGAGGTAAAGTAGTAATGATCAATAGCTGAGGTGCTGGCAGGAGCCTTTGATTTTTTTGCCAAAATTCCCAACCAGTTATTAAAATTCCTTGTGCTTCAGGAGAAGTTGTTTCAACTTGAACTCGCGAACCAAATTCAGAGGCCAAAATTGCACCTATTTGGGTTTTGAGTGGTACATCTCCAATCAGGATTACGATTAATCCATGGACAATTTTGACACTTTTATGTAATAAAGTCCGAATCTCTTGAATTGATCCTTCCTGGAATTGAGGTGTATTTGGCATGGGTAAGCCATTCGGGATATATAGTTGAATTATCTCATTGTGACGATCAGGGGAGAATTTAACGCAGGTTATATCCCCTAGCCCCATCATTTTTCTGTAGGTAGAAGCTTCTGTCTCTAAGTCTAATGCTCCGCCTATAATTACTACTGGTTGCTGAGTCCAAATTTTGCTGAGAGCTTCAGATAAATCACAAGGAGTGCAGTACAAAGAAAATGATCCTCTCTGGCGATGAATTTTTGCCCATCTGAGTTGCCCATCGTTGTGCCACTGATACCAAAAATCATTTGAATAATTATGACTTTGTAATTTTTTGTTTTTTGCATTCAATGACAAGCGTTCAATTAGTTTTTGTAAGATTTGCTGCTCATTTTCTTCAATTAAGTAGCAGTTATCAGGATTGACTGGATGTTGGAAGAGCGATCTCGTTAAGTTTATCCTCGCCTCACGAATCAAGTCACCTTGCTCGGAATACATTTGCATGAGTTGATTCCAATCAGCAGGTAAAAAGCCAGTAGTTAAATAATCTTGAGCCCAAGTTTCTAAATCGTCTGCCCAATCAATAATTGTTGGAATACCTTTGAGTAATTGCTGCTCTTCCCATTGGCTAACTAACCAAGCTTCGGGTGTCATCATTAGTAGTCCATTAACATCCATGTATTGTGGTGGGTAAGTTTGGATTGCTTTATGGGAAATTGATGAGCTACTTTGTGATTTGTCTGCCAGCAATCTGGGAATTTCTACCTTGAGTAAATGTTGTTGTACTGCTAGAGGGGCTACTAATATTGTTTTTTGAGGCCACATTAAGATGGGCAGTAGATAACTTAACTGGTATTGTGGATTATGACTACCTGGTGGGGAACCTGTTTGGATTAAAGCACTGCGTCCTAATCTTAAAGCCCTCGCTACTAACCTAGCCATGGTCAAGTTATGGGGCCAGTGCGGTTGTTTTTGCGATCGCAGGAAATTACGCAGGGATTGATGGACTTCTACTTCAATCACAAACTTTAATCTAAGTAATAAAAGCTGTTAATAAAATCAACGACCTTATTTTCTGGTGGCCAACAGAATTGTTGCTCATTGATTTTTTTATAGATTTTTTTACCAAAGTTAGGATTACTACTTACTACTAAATTCTTACCACTTGAATTGTTTAAAATTACCTGAGTCTGGGCTGAAAAAAAAGTAATCTTGCGTCTCACAGAATCAATTACTTTTTGAATGTGCTGATTTTTTTTGACGAGTTTTTCCATACCAATTTCTAATTCTAAGATTTTCGTATTCATTTTTTGTAACGGAATATTTTTGACAATTTCCATCACATTAATTTTAGTTTTTTTAGCATCATAAAAGGGAAAAATTACAATAAATGCTAGCATAAATAAAAGCTCATCACTATCTGCCATAAAATTTAAAATAGTCTTCTGATATTTAACTTCAATACTAGGAGGACGATTCATGAAATAATAATCCTTACCAAGATTATAGCAAGTTGTAGCCAGAGCGACATTTGCTTTTAAATCTAAATTTGAATCAACAATAATTTGAACTATTGGAGATTTTTGGTTAAAAAATCTCTTAGATTCTGCTGAGGATTTAAAGTGATGAACTTGGCTATGATCTCCATTCGGACTGACATCAATCCATTCACAAACAATTTCTTCAGCTTTAATATTTAATCTCGGAAGTTCATAAAGTTTTGCTCCAGTTAAAATTGCTCCTGATAAATCTACTCCGACTAAATCAGCTCTGATTAAATTGGCTTCTGTTAAATCAGTATGGACTACACTGGCATTAGTTAATTTTGTATTAGTTAAATTCGCACCACGAAGATTAGCCCCACTCAATTTAACATTACTGAGATCAGCATCAGTTAAGTCTGCCCCACTGAGAATCGCCCACCTCAGATTAGCCCCATTCAATGCAGCGCTTCTGAGATTGGCCTGACTGAGCTTGGCCGGTCTTAATTCCCCATTGGTAAAATTAGCTCCTTGTAGATCTGCTTTTATCAGCTCAGCGCTATGGAGGTCAGCTGCTTCTAGATTAGTCCCTTTTGCAAAAGCAACTCTTAGATTTGTAGCACTCAGGTTAGCTTGACTTAAGTTAGCTTCTGTAAGTATGGCTTCTCTCATATCAGCACCACTGAGATTGGCTAGGCTCAGATTAGCTTGAACTATTTCTACTCTGACTAATTCTCCTCTAACCTCTAACTAGAGTAGCCCCTAATAACTGAGCTTGACTGAGATGAGCGCGGACTAAATTGGCCACATTGAGAGTAGCTTGATTCAATATTGCCTTGCTGAGATTGGCACTACTAAGGCGGGCGACATGAAGATTAGCTAGGCTCAGATTAGCTTCACTTAGATTTGCACCACTGAGATTAGATCTGAATAAAATAGCATTACTGAGATTAGTCTGACTCAAATTCATCTGACTTAGGTTAACTTCTGTCAGATTGATGGCAGAAAAATTTCTTTCTCCTTGTGCATATTTTTTGACTAATTCGTATCTCTTTAAGATTTCTTCTGACATTTTATTGTTTATTTAGTCAAGTTTGCTAGATAGGGTTCTCTACTGGTTTTAACACGCCTGGCGGGAAGATAAGCGCTCTCCCGCCTGGGGAGCGTCGGAATGAGAGCCAGCCTTATGTTTTCGGATACACATTCAATCTGAATGCATTTTTTAGCATCTAAATACTCACTATCAAAGATGTTATAACAGTGATGTAGAATTGGGTCGAAACTACGCGTGCAACTGACATATAAGTACAAGCTAAAACCACATAAACACCTTTCATGTGGCGAGGTGGCTCAACAGGTAACTATTGCTAACTGGCTCGAAATGGCCAGTTAGCAATATAACTACAGATTGGCTCAAAGTAGGATTGATATATTACGCTGTCACCAGTGAAGGTGAATTTAGCTTCGCTACATGAATGTAGAAGTCCCCTTTCATGTCGGCGACATGAATGGCATTCTTGTGACAAATGTGGTCAAGAGTTAGACCATCAAAACCCCGCCGGGGCGGGCGATCTCTTATAACGAGCGCACTCCTAATCCAGAAAATAGGATTGCTATCCACACAGGGTTTAAATATCACCTCTGTTAAAACCGCAATCAATCAAAACCCCGCCGGGGCGGGCGGGGTTTTATCGGTTGAGCCTGTCGCCGAAAAGAAGAATCTCGCACCAGCTCGCTTAAGCGCAACGGAGTGAGTATGTCAATATGACACTAAATCTGCTCATCACACAGATCACACATATACTTTTTCCGAATCCCCTCTCACCCTTCTGCTTGACTCTCATAATCAAGATGCTAGGGAGCGATCGCCGGATTTAGTATGAAGTACCTGTACAAAATTAATTGTGCATTTTGAGGAGGCAAATATTACCTGAGAGACTCTGACAAATCAAGAAATAACTTAATAGTAAATCTACAAATAATTTTGTCTAACTATTTATTTGATCTATAGAGGGTGAAAAGCCTCATAAATTAGGAGTGGTTAAAATACCCTGATTCATTGCTCCTCCGAGCTAATTTTGTCAATTTCAAAGAAGATTTAAACTACAAAAAACACATTGTTTTGTATAAATTTGGAAAAAGCTTGGGTGAAATGAAATCAAATATCTACTGTCAAAGTAGTCACTAAAAATTGACATATAATTACTTGACTTTGATTTCTATTCCTTCTTTCTGGCCTATGGAATACTATCTATTTGATGTTCATAGCAAAACGAGCCAAGCAACTTACAGCCTATTCCTGGTTTATGAAATACAGTAGTAGGAGTTTAGAGGTTATTTGTCACGCCTCAGATT
>JAJEAQ010000797.1 GCA_022822685.1 Trichodesmium sp. jk18x7bins.61 | reverse complement strand
AAAGTACTGCTAGAAGAGGGTTTGAGTCCCCCACTATAATTGGAGCATAACCATTGCAATGTTTCAACTGCAACTGATAGCATTAATTCCTAGTACATTTATCATTATTTGCTTATTATCCAATCAAGCTGTATCTAAAACTGTAGATGTGAATCAATTATTGAAGAAAACTTCAAGAAAATTCAATAAAAAGCACAACCCATCATTCAAAAGCTACAAATTCAAATCGGAATTCACTCCTAAACTGAGTCAGAGATATCCAGATCAGAACCTGAATCAAAAAAATTTAACTTCTCAATTACTCAAAACTAAAGGGCTAAAATTAATTGGCAACTCAAAAACCTCTACTCCAGACAAAAATATTACTCTGCAAACATTCACCTATCCTCAAGTTATTGATGCTGTAACTCAAAACCAACTTTACACCCAAAATGCTCAAAGAAATCAGCAAATACCACCAAGTCCACCAGAAAATCCCCGACCAGATCCTAATCGCGATCGCTTTATTCAACCTATTCCCCCAACCACTCAACCCGAAGAGCCAAAAGATAAGGAACTAGAAAAACCCCCTCCATCCCAACCACTGCCAGATGAACCAACTCAAAAAATTCCTGTACAGAGAATTTTAGTATCAGGAAGCACAATTTTCACCTCAGAAGAAATTAATCCGATCATTGGGCCTCTAGAAGGACGTTTAGTTACCCTATCAGAACTGCGGCAAGTAGTAGATCAAATCACCGAAATTTATCTAGAACGTGGCTATATCACCTCAAGAGCAATTTTGCCTCCCCAAACTATCACCGCTGGTGTAGTCGAGATTGAAGTGATAGAAGGAGTTTTGGGAGAAATTAAAATTGAAGGCACAAAAAGGCTACACAATTCCTATATCGAGAATCGGGTACGACTCGGAGCCGGAAAACCATTGGACACTGCCAGGCTAGAAAATCAACTACGGTTGCTTCGGGCTAATCCTTTATTTGAAAATGTTGAGGCGAGTTTGCGAGCTAGTGAAAATCAAGGGGAAAGCATTCTAATCGTTCGTGTTACAGAAACAAATCCTCTGGAAATCAGTGCAAATGCTGATAACTATTCACCTCCTACAGTAGGTTCCGAAAGAGTAGGCTCAACTATACTACATCGCAATTTAACTGGTAGGGGTGACTTGTTTGTAGCATCCTACAATACTACAAGAATATTTGATGATGAATCTGATGTTTTCGACTTTATTTATAATCTGCCCATTAATGCCATGAATGGCACTGCCCAAGTCAGAATCGCACCCAACAGTAATCGAATTAGTCAAAATGAATTTGAAGATTTAGATATTAGTGGCACAACAGATGTGTATGAGTTTAGTTACCGTCAACCCTTATTAAGAAATCCCCGACAAGAATTTGCTTTGTCTCTAGGCTTGAGTTATCAGCAGACAAAAACATTCCTCAATGACGAACTATTTAATTTTGCCCAAACTGACGCTCCTGATGATACTTCAGAGGATGATGGTATTAATAGCACTACTGTAATTAAGTTTGGACAAGATTATATTCGTCGAGATCTTCAAGGAGCCTGGGCCTTGCGATCGCAATTCAATATTGGCACTGGTTTATTTGACGCCACTGTCAGAAAAGACCCCGAACCTGATGGACATTTCTTGAGTTGGCTAGGCCAAGTCCAAAGAGTACAAAGATTAAGTGCAAGTCATCTATTAATTGTCCAGGGAGATTTACAACTGTCCTCAACTGGTCTATTGCCATATCAACAATTCATCATTGGTGGCGGATTATCTTTACGAGGCTATCGCCAGAATGTGCGCTCTGGGGACAATGGTTTTCGATTTTCTGTCGAAGACCGAATTACGATTCAAAGGGATGAATCTGGTTTGCCATTAATACAACTCATTCCATTTATTGACATTGGAGCAGTTTGGAATGATGGAGATCATCCTGGTAATGATTTATTGCCAGACCAAAGATTTTTAGCAGGAGCAGGCATGGGGTTGATTTGGCAACCTATACCACAGTTTAATTTGCGTTTAGACTATGGCATTCCTTTAGTAGATATGGATGACAGTGGCAATAATGCTCAAGACTCTGGATTTTATTTCAGTGTAATTTTCAGACCATGAAATTCTGCTGCATTCCTAGAGCTTTCGTCCCCAACCTAAAATTTTCCAGCCTGGGGATCCTCGCGAAGTCAGCCAATAATTGTTATAAAAATTAACTTTCCTTCTTGAGGCTAGGTGACTCCAAAATTGCTAACTCCTATTTAATTATTATGGGACATAATAATTAATTTTATTTCAATAACAAGGGCATCAAACATCTTTCATCAGAGCATTCAACCTCTCAAAAGCCTACATAGATAGCATTTTCTCTAAATCTGCAATGATTTTTTGGGGAAAAGTTTTAATATTGTAACTATTTATATTAAAAAAATTACACAAATAAATTATTTATGAGTAAATTTAGATAATTTTTTCTTTTAATAACAAAAAATTAATTTGATAAAAAAATAAAATTAAATAATTATTTTTCCAGAAGCTGATAAATTTTTACTATCTTTATCTTTGTAGTCAAGTTAGACTATAATTGACTTGAGAAGCCAAAAAAGTAGGCAGCCCAAATTAGTCCCCATTGTGGTTTTTGTCTCAAACAAGGCCAGAATCACACCAATCAACACTTCAAAACTAAATAGACAGACTGCTCTGATTCAGGTGCTTTGATAGAGGAAATATTTGCATAATTGGCGCTCAGGGACTACAAACTTGACACATCGGATAATCTCCATGATTCGTGTTCCAGTACAGAATTAAAAGCCTGCAATGTCAAATAATCCTGCGAGGCTCGCCTCAAATCAACATCGGGAGTATCTCAAGCTCATGCTCTGAGGCGATCGCTGGAGTCGGTGAAATATTATGACCGTAAAAGCTTCAGTTTCACCGTCAGAATATTTCACAGAATGATTAGGAGAAAAAAGTGAAACTTTCAGTATATGGAAAAGGTGGAATCGGTAAATCCACAACAAGCTGCAATATCTCAGTTGCTTTAGCCAAGCGTGGTAAAAAAGTCCTACAAATTGGTTGCGACCCAAAGCACGACAGCACATTTACCCTCACAGGATTTTTGATCCCGACAATTATTGACACTTTGCAAGAAAAAGACTACCATTATGAAGACATTTGGCCAGAAGATGTCATATATAAAGGCTATGGTGGTGTAGACTGTGTAGAAGCAGGTGGACCTCCCGCCGGGGCTGGTTGTGGAGGCTACGTTGTTGGGGAAACAGTGAAGCTACTCAAAGAGTTAAATGCCTTTGACGAATACGATGTTATTCTATTTGATGTACTTGGCGATGTAGTCTGTGGTGGCTTTGCAGCTCCGCTCAACTATTCGGACTACTGCATGATTGTTACAGATAATGGCTTTGATGCCCTATTTGCAGCTAACCGCATCGCTGCCTCTGTGCGTGAAAAAGCTCGCACCCATCCTCTACGTTTGGCTGGCCTGATAGGCAATCGCACATCCAAGCGTGATTTAATCAAGAAATATGTAGAAGTTGTACCAATGCCAGTATTGGAAGTACTACCACTCATTGAAGATATTCGGGTTTCTCGCGTCAAAGGCAAAACATTATTTGAGATGGCCGAAACCGCTCCTGCTCTCCAATACGTCTGTAACTATTATCTAAATATTGCCGACCAAATTTTGGCCTTACCAGAGGGAGTAGTGCCCAACGAATCCCCTGATCGTGATTTGTTCTCCCTACTATCTGATTTCTACTTAAATCCCAGTCAGCCTCAAGTTATGTCAGAGGATGAAGAGCTTGACCTGATGATGGTTTAATAAATTTAGCTCTTCTCAGGATAAGGAATATTAAGTCATGGTTTTCTTTGAACAATTATCGACATCTCTAAAACAAAAATGGCTACAGTATTACCAAAAAAACCGCTCCTGGTTAATACTGCACATGACAGATGAGAATACTATCCAGACCCCAGATGGGGGAAGGAGACCTGTGTCTTACCTGATCCTGGGAATTCTCAACGCTCTGGAGCCAGAGTTAGAGGCATTAATGTTGCCTTTTTCCAAACTCAAGGCAGATGCAGATAGTTTAGTAGAAGTTTTAGGTTTAAATTTTGACCCTGATATTGCGATTGGGGAAAAACCAACACTATCCCCTTTTAATAATCAAGGTGATACTATTCTAGATCCACAAGGCTCAGAGCAGCCAGTTAGACCAGATCAGGATGAGGATTCTGGTAATTTAAGTGCTGCTGTTGGTGTAGCTGGAGGAACTGCTGCTTTAGTTGGAGTAGCTGCTGTAGGTTCAGAATTCGATCAAGATTCAAATGATTTGCTTGATGGTAGCTCAAGTGACTTGGACTTAGAAGCAGATGCAGATGATGATTTGGACTTAGGTATGGAGTCCACAGCAGAAGCAGATGAGTTGGATATGGAATTAGATTCAGACTCAGATGCAGATGATGGTTTGGACTTAGAGCTGGAGTCCACAGCAGAAGCAGTAGATGACTTGGGAGATATTGACCTCAGTGATATGGATGGAGATAGTTCTGATCCCCTTGATATTGGTGAAGATGGCTCCGACTTTGTAGCAGAAGATATACCAGATCCATTTGAAGACACATCAGCTAAATTGGATGAGTCAGATCTAGATGAACTTGGTAATAACGATGTATATCTACTCGGTAAAGATGACTCAGATGATTTAGGTGATTTGGAACTTGGTGAACTTGGAGATGATAATCAATTTGATGATTTATCTTCTGATGATTTAGGAGACTTGGATCTTGATCTGGATGGAGAAGGCCTAGATTTGGATGAGGCTGATTTGGATTCTTTAGCAGGAGAGAAAAAGTCTTCTAATGATGATGATTTTGAAGGGTTATTAGGTTGAGAATCCACAATACTGACTGGTTTGCTTTTTGGCAGTGTTTTGGTTGGGTAAGGTTGAGCCTGTCGGCGACAGGCTCAAACGCTTTCTCTCCCATCCTTTCGCCGACAGAGAGTTCCGTCTTCGTTGCCTCTGCTGACCTACTTGAGCCTGTCGCCGAAACCTTAAGACTCTTTCGGGTTTACCCTGTTGTATCGTCTGAAGTTTTTGAGATGATTGAGCCACCTCGCCACATGAAAAGGGTGATTGCCTCTTCTGCGGTCGGGATTTTGTTTTCACATACAGATGAAAAGACAACATCTGTATCTACCTTCTTACCTTTTGGTTACAGCCTGTCAGGGATAATTTGGCTGTTCACTGGATGACCCAGTTGCCTCCCTAAGTCGGAGCTTTC
>JAJEAQ010000223.1 GCA_022822685.1 Trichodesmium sp. jk18x7bins.61 | reverse complement strand
GATTGGGTTACTGATGCCTGCTTCACTCTAAGATTCCGGGTATGGTTTCTTTCGGTGAGGCCAGATAGGGATTCACGCCTTCCTTAGCGGGTAGGACTTAGCTTTTCAGCTTTTACCTACATTCTTAACTCAGTTATCCGCCATGTGTGGGAGCACATGGGCTGGACTCTAGCCATACGTCCCTAGTTGCTAGGGGTTCCTGCTAGAAACGAACCGCACGGTCGCTCCACATACTTAAGCAGATTGGGTAAGGGGTGTCACCCCTACAAGACAGTCATCTTTCAAATTACCAACCCCGGTTTGAGTCGCTTGCAGCGATGGGGGGAGGCTGTGTTTGATAGCAAATCCGCTTTAGTAAGAGGGTATTCAAAAAAAAGTCGAAGTCTTTGTTGTGCAAGGGATTTAGGAATGGGATAATTACCCTATAATAACCGGATTTGGTATGAGTTACGGAAGTCGGTGGAATTTTATCCGGACTCAGCTTCAGTACTTGTGAAGAACTATAGCAGTCGTCATCAGATTTAGAACAATAACATTCTTAAAACCTTTTTTTAAGTTTTTGGTTTATGTCCTAACCATGGTGGCGATTGCTATAATTTGGCATTTTTAGCTGTATGGGAAAAGGGAGTATTTATACTAACTATCTATGAAGTTGCATCTAGTTTATCCCCCCTAGCCTCCCTAAATAAATCCCCCTCCCTCCCGCCTTTCTATCCCCTCCTATTCCCCCTTGGGAAGAGGGAAGCCAGAAGATGCTGCGTTTTTTGTTTGAGGAAGGGAAAAGAAATAATTAGTTGCACTGGTATCAGGGTGGAAAAATGGAGGACTATTAATTTTGCCTGACTATTATCTGTGTAAAGGTTTGGGGATTATCGGGCTGAGATTGAGATGGTTGTTCCTTTGGAGGTGAGAAAAGGTGCGTTTGAGCAACTCTATCGGGAACAGTAGTGGGGTGCGAATCTAGTTAAGCTTGAGCATCCATCTGGAGTTTTGAGGAAAGTAATTTAATTAAGGTGGTAAAATGGCTCACAAAAAGAATAAAAAAACAACTTTCGTACAGTATTACAAAAAATTTCCTCCTGCAGACAATAAGCAGCATCTTGTGCCCAAAATAAATGCTCAAGAACACAACTTTCTTAGAAGATTTTTCCATCTCTTTGATTCAGTTATATGTCCTAATTTAAAACAGGCTGTAGAGCGACGCAGTTACATTCAAAAACTACTAGGCGACATCGTGGAAAGCTCAAACTTTTTGTTCTTTGAAGCCTCTATACCAGATTCCATAGAAGTTCGGAAGTGGTTTTCTGAAAACCGTGTAAAAAGTTTTCCAAAATGCTTTAGGTGTGGGAAATTAAGCTGTGGTAGGATGGATTGTAACAACATTCTCATACCAGAACAAGTAGCTTGTTTTTCAACCCATTCAAGAATATGGTCTTTCATTAAAAAGCAGAAGTTTGGCTCGGCTTTGATTTTAGAAGATGACATTGCTTTCTTAGAGAAAACCTTAAAGTATTTTGCTTTAAATGAAAATAATTTTAGAGAGCAACTAATCGATACTGGAATATTTTTAAATGAAGAACCTGTTCTCCTACGCTTGGGATGGGCATCCTCAAAAGAGCATAATATTATCCCCTCACAGCAGATGTCTTTTGTCGGAAATCTTGTTAGGATGTCTAATTGCTTTCATGCACTTAACCTGAAAATGGCTGAGTTAGCTCTGGAAAACCAGGGCATTGTTGATACAACTGCTGATGTCTATATACACCGAAAATTAGCTAAGGATGTGAATAATTTCACTCTTAAGCCACCATTATCTTATGATCTTTCATTTAGTACTGGTGCTTTCCCATCCTATATTCACCCTAAGCAAAATAGAGCCAAGTTTTTGTGGTCAAAAGGTAAAACCGATGAAGCTGCTGAAGCTTTGGATAAGTTGTCTCAGCATAGAATGCACGTTAACGTACTTGAACGCTTAATTTTATTACCAAAGTCTGTGTTATTCATGGATGGTATCACTAAAGACTCCTCATCTTTAGTTACTACTGATACTCGTTATCTACTGCCTGTTCAACAAAGGTTATTGCTTCAAGATCAGGATGTTAGTATAGACTATTTTAAGGCAATAGATTTATTTTTTGAAACAAGTTCAATTTCTGAGACTCTAGGCTTTGCTTCCCGATTGATATCTACTGTTAAAGCACTGAATATCTCATGGGAAGAAATCGAGGATACTCCTAAATGTGACTCAAAAACTCTAAATCAAATTGGATATAAGTCGGCTTTAAAATTGATCATAAACTTTGCTAGCTCATTATCAGCACTCAGGAGCAAATATAACGTTAATCTCAAGAGAGTACCCTGTAAAGACCACACTTCTAATCAGCTTCTCGTCCAACAATTACATCAGCTTCGCAATATTTATCAACTCGAGGATTCTAGTAGTATTGAAACTAGCTCCTTTGCGAAGAGGAAGGTTGAGGAACTATATGAATTAACTGAAACGGTAATAGTATGAAGTATTCAATAATTTTGCAGGCAGTTCGTTCATTTTTGGCAGCTAAACAGTATGAGAAGTTTATCAAACTAATTGATGAAATCTACTGTTGCAACGAGTTCATACCTGATCACTTTTACAAATGCCTAAGCGAAATTAGTAGATAATTTTTATAGTCAATTCATTAATATCCAGGATTCAGTTGGTGCAGTCAAGTATTACGAAAGTATAAAAAAACTTATAAATTAAAGGCTTAAACATGGATAAATATTTGCTTGATGCTGTTCAGGACTCAAATAGATATGACTTTCAGCTAGAAGATAAGTTTGGAGATGAAAACTTAATTTTTCTGATTTCAATGCCTAGATCAGGCTCGACTTTATTGCAAAAGATGCTAGGTAATTCTCTAGAAATTTGTACTACTTCAGAACCTTGGTTACTTTTACCATTCTTAGGATTACATGATCATAATTTGGTTAAGAGTTTGTACAGACACGATTTAGCTTTAACAGCTATCCAAATCTTTCTCGCTGATTCTTCTATAAAGGAGGAAGAGTATGTGGCTACTTTGAAAAAGTTTTTCCTATCTATTTATCGGCAAAGCCTTCAAAATAAAAAAACTCATGCCAGATTTTTTATGGATAAAACACCTCGATATGTATACATACTAAGTAAAATTTATAAGTATTTTCCAGAGTCAAAATATATTTTTTTGTTAAGAGATCCAATTGCAATTATATGCTCCTATGCCACTACGTGGTTCTATTCTCAGTTTTCCCAAATACTTGAGGATGAATACTGTATGCGAGACTTTGAAGTTGGCATGAAATGTTTAGCAGCAGGATTAAATAACCGCCCCAAAAACTCATATATTTTATCTTATGAAGATTTGGTCACAAAACCTAAACATACTATGAAGGATATTTCCAAATTTCTGTCAATAGAATACAGTAAAAAAATGGTGCAATATGGCTCAAGAAAAGGTAGTATCAGCAGATATAAATTTGGAGATATTGGCTCAGTTTACCAAAAAAGTGTACCTGATCCAAGCCATTGTGAAAAATGGAAGAATATATTAAGTAGATCGGGGCAGAAACCTGATTTTCTCAAAATTTTAGAAAAAATTGATGCTCGCACCCTTGCTACTCTTGGCTATTCTAAAGAGAGTTTGAAGTTACGACTAGAACAGGTGTAATAAAATGAAAAAATACGATTCTTCAAAAGCTATAATCTCGATTCATGTTCCTAAATGTGCTGGCACCAGCTTGAAACAAGTTTTAAAAGCTTGGTTCGGTGACTGTTTATACTACAATTACGTATCCGAGAAAAATGGCAAATATCCTGTAAAGCTTGCAGAGTCATACATAAAACAGCCTATTTGCATCCATGGCCACTTTAACAAAGAAAGAGGTATTGGTGTTGATCAATATTATCCGAATGTCTCCCAATTTTTTACTTTTTTACGAGATCCAATAGAATCTCAAATATCTTTTTTTTACTTTCAGCATTTTCTTTTACAGAAAGGGAAACTATTTAAGGATGGTAGGCAATTAAGTAGTTTTACTAAAGATATAGATGATTTTTTTGAATCATCCAAGTCTATTTTTTTGATGCACTTGCCTAAGGGGATAAACCAATACAACTATAAAAAATTCATGGAAGAAAAATTTGTCCATATTGGTGTTGTGGAAGAGTATCAAAAGTCAATAAAAATTTTAGCTGAGAAACTAGGTAAAGATTATAACTTTGATGTTCCTTGGATCAATAAAACCAAAAAAGTTAAACGCCCTTCTGAATCAGTAATCAGAAAATTCAAGGAGAAAAATACCCTAGAATGTAAAATCTATGAGTTTGCTGTTGAAAAGTTCAACTTAGAGTCTAATACCATTTTCAAAAAAAGATAATTACAGTGTTAATCTCTAGAGGGTATCTATAAA
>JAJEAQ010000351.1 GCA_022822685.1 Trichodesmium sp. jk18x7bins.61 | reverse complement strand
GGTTGGGATTCTATGTTCAGGGATGTTTTTGTCGGTAGAGTCTGATGGTAGTACTGATATATTGAGGGGATGAGGGTTGATTGGTGTGGGTGTGGCTTGATTCTAATTCGATTTTTCTGCTGATTTATATTGCTTTGTGGTTATTTTGAGCTTGGTAGTATGGGAATTGGGAGTAGAGAATTGGGAATTGGGGCTAATTCTCTCCCCTTCTGCTCTACCAGTAATTCGGCCCCTGCCTCTCGCGGCTCCTGCTCTTTCCCGCGGCTCCGCGGCTCCGCGGCTCCGCGGCTCCGCGGCTCCGCGCCTCCTAATTCCTAAAAATAGTTACTTTTTTCGGGACTTCCCTACATGAAGGGTATTTATGGGGTTTGAATTTGTGTTTGTATGTTGGTTGTTTGGTTGTTTGGAGTTGGTTCTATGTCTACTCTTATAACATTTTTACCAGGTTTTTTCGAGGATAATATGAGCATTTAGATGCTAAAAAGTAAATTTTAGTTGTCCGCCGCCGGCCACCATAATTCTACACTCTAGCTATCTTAATATTTACTTGAAAAACAGTCTCTAATATAATCTCAAAAAATTTCATTAAACTCACCCGATAATCTTCACAATATTACAAACATTCTAGTTTTTTTTTGAGCAGCTTTAATCCCTAAAGCTACCATGCGTGAAATCAGATCGATTAAACTTTCTTGAGCAAGTTATTGTTGCCATTTCCATCCTTCTTTAGTAGTATAATAGAGCGGAGGGAGGCGATTTAGAGTATAAGCAATCACATCAATTTTATTAATAGAATTGAGGATTTCATTAGGTAAATTTTTAAGTTGTTGTTCTATCTCTACTATGACTAATGGTATCATCGCATTAGATTCATGGAATATCGATTTTTGCTGATTAATTATTGCTTTTTTGTCACCAAATGCAGGGTGGAGGGGTGTGGCAAAAGTTTTAGTATTTCTTTGGGCTGCTGTAATACCTAAGCTAGCAACTCTAGAAATCATATCTACAATTTTTTCTGACCTTTGCTGTTGCCTAGTCAAACCTGTATCTCTTGTAAAATACATAGGTGGTAATCGATTGAAACTGTAAACAATCCCATCAGCTTTGTTGATAGAGTTAACTATTTCCAGTGGTAAATTTTGTAACTATCGTTCTATTTCTGCAATTGCTAGAGATTCCATTGCATTACGATAAAGCAAAGTTGGTATTGAGAGTAGCATACTCATAATATAATTCCTTGATCAGGAAGTAGAGGGTTTGACTATAGTGTTGTAACTTTGTAAGTATATCGAATAACTTGCTGAAAAACTCCTCATTTTCACTAATTATTTATGGTGCTATACTAAGGAGTCTTATATCCAACGTTGAAATATTTAACATTTAACTGATAATTGATGAGTGATAATTTTCATGGGCTAAAGCCCAACTACGAACTTTATCTATAACCCTTCGTTCATAATTTCAATCAGCTATAAAAAAAATTGGGTTAAGCAATAGTATAACCCAACTACTTATTCTCACAAACTCAATTTTGATTAAAGTTTCACCTTGGCATTAATGATTGCTGTAAGCCAACTCTGGAAGTTCTTTGTTAGCAGCTCCAGTAGGTATAACTTTTACCTCGCCATTTTCATCTAAATCTACATAAACATTCTCTCCATCCTGAATTTCCCCTGCTAACAATGCTTCTGCCAAAACATCTTCTAACAAACGCATAATTGCCCGACGCAGTGGCCTTGCGCCATGACTGGGGTCAAATCCTTCTTCTATCAAACGTTCCTTAAACTTCTCGCTGACTGTTAGAGTCATATTTCGTTCCCCTAAACGACTAAATACTTCTCGCAGCATAATTTCTGCAATTTCTTTCACCTCATCTTTAGTCAACTGACGGAACACAATAATTTCATCCAGTCGGTTAAGAAACTCTGGCCGGAAATATTGCTTGAGTTCCTCATTCACCAAGTTGCGGATGCGGTTATATTGAGCTTCTTCTTGATCCTCAGCAAACTCAAAACCAAGACCACCGCCACCTTTTTCAATCACCTTAGAGCCAATATTAGAGGTCATAATGATTAAGGTATTCTTGAAATTTACTACCCTGCCCTTAGCATCCGTAAGGCGACCATCTTCTAATACTTGCAACAGGATATTAAATACATCTGGATGAGCTTTTTCAATTTCATCAAACAATATTACAGTATAAGGACGACTACGCACTGCTTCAGTTAGTTGTCCACCTTCGTCATAACCTACAAATCCTGGTGGGGAACCAATTAGTTTAGAAACTGTATGACGCTCCATGTATTCCGACATATCCACCCGAATCATGGCATCCTCTGAACCAAAGAAATAGGCAGCTAAAGCTTTGGTCAGTTCTGTTTTACCAACACCAGTAGGCCCAGAGAAGATGAAACTCGCAACCGGCCGATTCTGGTTTGTCAGGCCTACACGGGCACGACGTAAAGCACGGGAAACAGCTTTCACTGCGTCTTCTTGAGCAATTAGACGTTGGTGCAAGGTATCCTCCATGTGTAGTAATTTCTCAGATTCAGATTCTGTCAACTTGCTCACAGGAACACCAGTCCAAGATGATACGATATGAGCAATATCCTCTTCGTTAACTACGGGAGTACTTTGAAATTTTTCTTCTTCTTGCTCAGTGTTGCCCTCTTCAAGTTGTGTCTTGATTTCTAATTCACGCTCGCGTAGTTGACTAGCTTTTTCAAAGTCTTGTTTCCGAACCGCTTCTTCTTTATCTTTTGTCACCTTGGACATTTCTCGCTTTAATTCCTTCAATTGTGGTGAAACCATCGAATTCTGGACTCTAACGCGAGAACCGGCTTCGTCAATGAGGTCAATTGCTTTGTCTGGTAAGAAGCGATCGCTAATGTATCGATCTGAAAGTTGAGCTGCTGCTACCAAAGCTTCATCAGAAATAATCAATTTATGATGTTGTTCGTAAGCAGAGCGCACACCATAGAGAATCTCAATTGTTTCCTCCACACTAGGCTCGCCCACTTTCACTGGTTGGAAACGACGTTCAAGAGCAGCATCCCGTTCAATATGCTTGCGATATTCATCTAGGGCAGTTGCCCCAATACATTGTAGTTCACCCCTGGCTAGAGCCGGTTTGAGAATATTGGCCGCATCCATACTGCCTTCAATAGCGCCTGCACCCACAACAGTGTGAATTTCATCTATTACCAAGATAATATTCCCATTGGAACGGACTTCCTCCATAATTTTCTTCAACCGTTCCTCAAATTCACCACGGAATCTAGTACCAGCAATCAAGGAACCAATATCAAGACTAATCACCTGTTTATTTTCCAGGAGATCAGGAACATCTTGATTAATGATGCGCTGGGCTAATCCTTCAGCTAGGGCAGTCTTTCCCACACCAGGCTCACCAATCAGTACAGGATTATTTTTCGTTCGACGGCCTAAGATTTGAACCATCCGTTCAATTTCAATTTCTCGGCCTACTATGGGGTCAAGTTTACCTTCTGCTGCTAATTTTGTCAGGTCTGTACCAAATTCTTCTAGAGTCACAGCTTTCTTACTACTAGGGGCATATCCTTCTGCTGAAACTGAAGCTACTTCTCTCAGAGAGCGAATTATTTGAGTCCGAATTTTGCCCCTGTCAATTCCTAAGTTGTCCAGAACTTTAGCCGCTACCCCTTCAGAATCCTGTAGTAATCCCAGTAGCAAATGTTCTGTACCAATATAGTTATGGTCTAGTTTCCTAGCTTCCTCTAGAGATACTTCTAACATCCGTTTTACCCTAGGAGTAAAAGGGATTTCTGCTGGAGTCAACCCCGATCCACGGCCAATTATTTTTTCGACTTCGTTCCGAGCATCTTTGAGATTTACATCATATTCCTTGAGTGCTTTAGCTGCAATACCTGTACCCTCACCAATCAAACCCAGAAGAATTTGCTCTGTGCCCACAAAGTTATGTCCTAAGCGCCGGGCTTCTTCCTGGGCCAACATTATGACTTTGATTGATTGTTCTGTGAAACGTTCAAACATGGTTACTTTCTCCTTAATATCTTAAATATATGTTGATAGTTACAGGGTAGATTCCTTTTTCTAGGAGGGTCTTTTGGCTAGTTATAGACAACCATAAAGCCATATATACAAACTCATGTAAATTTTTGTTGACTTACTGTAACTAATGTAGCCCTGTTAAAGTTAATAGTGCTAGTGAGGAGAGCCGTAACCAGGTGAATAAGAAAATTTATATATAATATTTTGTGGGTAACAGTTTAAAAGGATACTATCTTTTAGTTTGTCTACTACAGTTTAGTTTACCATCTTCAGGGAACAAAGTAGCGATCGCCTAAGTTAGAGTTACAAATTACCTACAATAACCCATATCCGTCCCAACTTGGCAAAATGATCACAAAGTAATCTCAAGTTGATTTTTGCCGTTTCTCATGAGTAAGTCCTATAAGTATCGAATCTTGACTACATTGTTGTCATTGTAATTTAGCTTCAATCCAAACTTTTTTTAATGACTTCTCTGCTCAACAGTTAACTTTATCTACTACTAGCTACTTAACAATTTTTTGGGAGGAATTTGGCAAAATCATATTTTGATTTTTGTTTGTTTTTTTGTGGCCACATACCAAATAATAATTTTTTTAGATTTAGTGGCAATATCTAATCAGGAAATGTTATAATTTATTACATAATGTAATAAAACTTGACTAGCCAGAAGGAGGTCAATTATGAGTACCTGTGCGGTTCGTTTCTAGCAGGAACTCCTAGCAACTAGGAGCGTATGGCTAGAGTCCAGTCCCTATAACCCATATAGGGCGGATAACTGAGTTAAGAATGTGGGTGAAGCTGCAAAGCTAGTCCTACCCGCTAAGGAAGGCGTGAATCCCAATCTGGCCACAGTTCGGGAACCATACCCGGAACCTAGAGTGAAGCTGGCATCAGTGACTCAATCAGAGCTAAAGCGTATAGGCACACTGGAGTTAATGGGGAGTTGATATTGGAGAAGAGTACCGAACCTTCTGAAAAAGTGTCCTATTATTATGAGTCAATGGGAAAAACAAATGACTACATAATCGGAGCAAGTCCCGCAGCATTACAGGTATGATAGCTGCATTCCAGGGATTCTGATGGGCAAATTGAAAGCTTCTAAGTCAACATAACAATTCTTTTCTCGGAACGGATAAAAACATTAGGCTGGTCTTGAGAATGGTCGAAAACTCAGGTAAACAGGGTAAAGTGAATCCCTGCCTAGTGGGTAG
>JAJEAQ010000332.1 GCA_022822685.1 Trichodesmium sp. jk18x7bins.61 | reverse complement strand
GGTTGGGATTCTATGTTCAGGGATGTTTTTGTCGGTAGAGTCTGATGGTAGTACTGATATATTGGGGGGATGAGGGTTGATTGGTGTGGGTGTGGCTTGATTCTAGTTCGATTTTTCTGCTGATTTATATTGCTTTGTGGTTATTTTGAGCTAGTTAGTATGGGAATTGGGAGTAGGGAGTAGGGAGTAGGGGCTAATTCTCTCCCCTTCTGCCCTACCAGTAATTCGGCCCAGGCCCGGAGCGCCGACTGCTCTTTCCCGCGGCGACTAATTCCACGGCGACTAATTCCTAAAAATAGTGATTTTTTGAGGGACTTCTCTACATGAAGGGTGTTTATGGGGTTGGAGTTTGTGTTTGTGTGTTGGTTGTTTGGTTGTTTGGGGTGGGTTTTATGTTTACTATCGAAAACCACGCCCTTACGGGTGGGGTTTTATAACATCTACCAAACACCTAATGTGTATCCGCGCGTCATAACGCTGGCTCTCATCCCGACGCTCCCCTATCGGGAGAGGGCTTATTTTTTCGCCAGGCAAGTTAAAATTGCAGAAGGTAGAAAAGAAAATTGGATGGGAATCACTTCCTAAGTCGCTCGGCGTCTAAAAAACCCAACCATTGTATTCATCAGGCAAATAGACAAGCAGTTTTGTGCCTGCTGATAACTTAGCTTTCAGCATAAGTGCCTTTAAACTTCTCCCTTCAGGTTTTTGGTGGATCATATTAACTCAAGTTTAACACTTGACAATAGCAAGTTGCCCACTTTTGAGTTCCTGAATGATTAATCCAATTCTTCCTCGCCGATATCGCTAATTGGAGCAGGTACAGCTATAGGAGAGCGCAATTCCTCTACCATCTGTTGTATTTCCAAAGGTGGGGGCTCTGTCATCTGAGATACTACCCAAGTCACAATGAAATTCAGCACCATTCCCACTGTACCAATACCCTCAGCAGAAACACCGAAAAACCATGTAGGCATTCCGTAGAATTTAACACCAATGATATAGATTGTTGTGAACAACAAACCTACTACCATACCAGCGATCGCTCCTTCCCGGTTAGTGCGGTCATCAAATATGCCCAAAATAATCACAGGGAAGAAACTAGCAGCAGCTAAACCAAAAGCAAAAGCTACCACCTGAGCCACAAATCCAGGCGGGTTGATGCCAAAATAACCAGCAATGGTGATCGCGAATCCTACCATAATTCGTCCCACCATTAATCTTTGCGACTCCGATGCCCCCGGATTAATGATTCGGTAGTAGATGTCATGGGCAATGGCACTTGAAATCACTAGCAATAAACCAGATGCTGTAGATAATGCTGCAGCTAGTCCCCCCGCTGCTACTAATGCAATTACCCAAGGCGCAAGTTTGGCCACCTCTGGGGTAGATAGTACAATGATATCGCGATCGATAGTAATTTCATTGCTCTCTTTATCTGGAGTTAACTGAAAGCGACCATCGTTATTTTTGTCCGTAAACTCCAACAAACCTGTCTTTTCCCACTTTGTCGCCCAATCTAACTCTTGCACTTCCTCTATAGTTTTGTTGTGCAAACTGTCAATTAAGTTGTATCGAGCAAAAGTAGCTACGGCTGGGGCAGTTGTGTATAAAATGGCAATGAACAATAATGCCCATCCCGCAGAATATCGAGCTGCCTTGACATCAGGCACTGTATAGAAGCGAACAATAACGTGGGGTAAGCCAGCAGTTCCCACCATCAGGGCAATGGTAATAAACAAAACATCTAGCCAAGTTTTGTCAGTAAATGCAGCGGTATATTCCTGGAAACCTAAATCTACCTGAACTTGATTGAGTTTTTCTACAATATCGCTGAAGGTAAAGCAAATTGAGGAATCGGAATCCCTGTCAGAATATTAGCAATGGCAACGGCTGGAATTAAGTACGCAACCATGAGTACAAAGTATTGGGCTACCTGAGTCCAAGTGATGCCCTTCATTCCACCTAAGATGGCGAAAAAGGCAACGATAATCATGCCTATAACTACACCTGTTTTAATCGGAACTTGCAAAAACCGACTAAAGACGATGCCTACACCGCGCATTTGTCCTGCAACATAAGTCATGGATACGAAAATGGCAGCAAAAACGGCAACGATACGAGCAATATTGGAGTAGTAGCGATCGCCCACGAAGTCGGGAACTGTGTACTTGCCAAATTTACGCAGGTAGGGAGCAAGTAATAACGCCAAAAGCACATAACCCCCAGTCCATCCCATGAGATAGATAGAGCCATCGTAACCTAAAAAAGAAATTAACCCCGCCATGGAAATAAATGAGGCAGCTGACATCCAGTCAGCCCCAGTCGCTGCACCATTGGCAATCGGAGGTACATCTTGATCGGCCACAAAAAAGCCTTTACTATCCTGCACTCGCGATCGCCAACCTATATATAAATAGACCATGAAGGAAATACTAACTAAAATCAAGGTCCATACTTCTGCACTCATTTAATCTCTCCTGTCGGAATTGTATTCTTGATCAAGTTTCTCCATTTGAATGGCATAGATAAAAACCAGGATGACGAACACATAAATTGAACCTTGTTGTGCCATCCAAAAACCCAAGGGGACACCAAAGAATGGAATATTATTTAAGGGTTTGGCTAATAGAATGCTAAAAATAATTGAAACTAGCGCCCAAACTATTAGCAAATTTCTGATTAATGCTTTATTGGCACGCCAGTATGCTTGACGTTGTTCTTCGTTCATTTTTTTAGTTGTTCATTGATTATGGATATTTTGATCAGATTCAATAGGTAAAACCTAAATTGATGAAAATGATATATGGCCCTTTTCCCTAAAAATTTAGTAGCTAGGATTAATTCTAAGTAAATTATTAAAGCATTATTTGGTATTGGAACAAAATGTCGAGCCTAGTCCCCACATTCAATATTTATTAAGGCTCATTTAATCTGGCTTTTCCTGATTGTTTGAGCTCTGAGATTAATTTATCAGTCATCAGTTAAGTGTTAACTATTTTAACGTTGGGTTCCCTAAATCCCACTATCGGTCATCAGTTATTAGTTAAGTATGGGACAATTATTTTTTCAGAGCAATTTCCAGCCATTACCCGAACTACTAATAACTGTTAACTGTTTCAATGCCGAGCCTGTGCCTCAAAACAGATCAGAGCATTTCTATTTTCTTTGGCTTCTATACCCAATTTCCTTGTTGAGAAATTATTTAATCGCCTCGAATAAGTATGGATATATTATTTATGAATACCTTACGGGGTGAAAAAGGGCTGATAGTAGATATATAGTCTAGGTTTTGGGAATTAGGTGTCGGGATACTAGAACATAATTTTGATAGTCTACAGCAACAGAGTCGGTTTTTTCTGGTAACAGTTTGATATTTATGGCCTGATATTTTCTCTCACCCCTGACTCTTTATATCAATTTCAATAAATATTGCTAC
>JAJEAQ010000724.1 GCA_022822685.1 Trichodesmium sp. jk18x7bins.61 | reverse complement strand
AGTAAGGGATTCCTTCCTGGCGAACTTTGCTACGCACATGAAACGCGAATCGCTAAAGCCCTAGAGTCTATTTTTAGTAAAGCTAGTTTATCGAAAGATAATTTTCTAGGGGCAAAACTTTAAAAGGCATACTGCATAAGGATTTATAGATTTTTACTTTCGTAGAACTCACGTAATCAAAAAAAAGGCTCTACTATAATGACTATCAATGTTTTAGATGGACGCTATCAGATTATTAAGATAATTGAATCAGGAGAGTTGGGCCATACTTACTTGGCCAAAGATATGCGTCGTCCTGGAGAACCGCAATGTTTTGTCAAACATCTACAGCCAAATGTTTACGATCAAAGATTAATTAACATTGTTCGCCGTCGATTTCAAAAAGAAGCACAAATATTAGAAAAGCTATCTCAACATAATCAAATTCCTAAACTACTAGCTTACTTTGAAGAAAATCAAGAATTTTTTTTAGTTGAATCTTATATCCATGGTCAATCTTTAGATAATGAAATATTACCAGGTAAACCTCTATTTGAAGAACAAGTGATTAGACTCCTAAGTGAAGTTTTAGAAATTTTAGTATTTGTACATGAAAATGGCGTAATACATCGAGATATTAAACCTACAAATCTAATTAGAAGAAAATCCGATAATAAGTTGGTTTTAATTGATTTTGGAGCAGTTAAAGAAATTAATATCGCTCAACAAAATCCGACAGGAAGAATTGGCACGATGGAATATATGCCAATTGAACAATTTGAATATAATCCGCAATTAAATAGTGATATATATGCTTTGGGAATGATTTGTATTCAGGCAATTACAGGATTACCTAGTAGTGAATTATCCAAACTAAAAGATAATGAAAATGGTCACAAAAGAGAAATTTTTTGGCGACATTTTACAACCTGTTATACGCCTATAGCAGATATTTTAGACAAGATGATACGCTATGATTATCGCGAACGTTATCAGTCAGCAGCACAAATTATCGCTGATTTAAAAAAAATTAACGACCGCCGAATTTCAACTCTAGATAATCAAGACATTTACCGTGAAGAGGTGATTCGTCGGGCTAGTTATAGAGGAGATATTTCTATTGTGGGGAGAAGAATTTTAGATGAGCTACGAGAAAGTTTAGAAATATCACCAGAAGAAACGGAAATAATTGAAGATGAAATATTAAATCCTTACCGTAAATATCGAGAAAAAGGAGAAACATATGAACAAACATTACGAGATGCTGTTCAACAAGAATATCCCCTGAGTAAAGAAACTCGTGAAGAATTACAACGCCTACAGCAAATTTTAGGACTGACTATGGAAGATATAGAATTAATAGAAAACAGAGTAGTGCCTAAATCTCTACTCAGACAATTTCAAAAAATATTTACCAATAATTCTAAAAATTTATATTTTCACAGGTGGTTAATTCTGGGATTAATTGTCATTGGCATCACCATAGTATTTGCTATTTATAGATATCTGAAGTTGCAAAATGATTTACAGTTAAGTCAGAAACAAGTATTACAGCAGCAACAACAAAAATCTACACAATTAAATTTGGTTAAAAGTCTATATGCTGAACGTAACTATGAAAACTGCATAAATCAAGCAACTCTAATCAGTGAAAAATCCACTATTTTTTCTGAAGCTCAAGATATTTTACAAAAATGTCAACAAGGTATAAATTGGCAGAAATATCAGGTTGTAGATTTGTCTCAATTTAACGCCTCTATAGGCACTATTATATTTAGTCCTAATGGCAAAGCTTTAATTGCTGGCAGTAGAGATACAACAGTTAGAGTCTTAGAAATACCTACAGGAAAAATTATTGATACAATTCCTGGAGATGAATCTCCAATTTGGTCAGTTGCGTTGAATAGTAATGCTACTCAATTAGTCACAGGTACTTATGATTGGAGAGTAATTGTCTGGAATTTGGCAACAGTGGAACCATTTCAAATATTTGAGCATCGGGGGCCTGTTTGGTCAGTTGCTATTAGTCCTGATCATAAAACAATCGCTAGTGCTAGTGGAGATAAAACAGTTAAATTTTGGGATATAGAAACAGGTTCATTAGTTTTTAGTTTCTCTGAACATTTAGATGCTATTTATTCTATTGCTATTAGCCCTGACGGCAAAAGATTAGTTAGTGGTAGTGCAGACCAGACAATAAAAATTCAAGATTTAGATACGGGAGAATTAATTAGTACATTAACTGGACATACTGGAGTGATTAGGTCTGTTGATATTAGTCCAGATGGAGAAAAAATAGTTAGTGGTAGTTACGATAATACAATTAAAATTTGGAACTTAAATACAGGAGAATTAATCAAAACTCTCTCTGGTCATGCTGCTGCAGTTGTCTCTGTTGATATTAGTCCAGATGGTCGATATGTTGCTAGTGGTAGTAAGGATAAAAGTATTAAGATCTGGAGTCTAGAAACTGGAGAATTACTTAATACTTTAAATAAGCATATAGATGAAGTTTATACTGTTTCTTTTAGTCCTGATGGCAATATTATTGCAAGTGGTAGTAAAGACCGAACTATTAAACTTTGGCGAAGATAATAGTAGTTATTTTAGCAAAAGAGAAGCAATTTAACTTTCCTTTCAATCAATCAATATTTGCCCACCCTACTACTACTATCCTACTACGGAAATTTTCAGTATGGCGTTTTTCCCGGTTTCAACTAATTTGATAAACCATAACTGCTACAGCAGTAATGCCAGTTAAAATCATTAATCCCGCCGGCATAATTTTTCGAGTTTTCACTAAACGGATTATGAATGTAATTACCAGAATAGTGGCAATAACTGCAGTAAATACTAAACCCCAATTCTTTCCCATCAGTTGGACAATTCCACTGACAATTAGTAGCAAACCGCTTATACTACTGGATATTAAGGAGATTTTACTACCTGCTTTACTATATCTAATCACGCCTCCAACAATAACTAAAATACCATAGGCGATCGCTGCTATTATGGCGATATTCATCAAAAATAGATGCTGTAGACTCCCCCTATCATCTTCGAGCAGTGTGTTGATAGGAAAGCAGCCAGCATATAAACTACTTTCCTCAAGATATCCTCACAATATGAACTTTCTAGAACTTTAAAATTAACTTATACTACTTCTTCTATAACTATTTGTTTAAATCACCATAAAAATTATTAATAATTAACATTGTTTAACAGAAATTAAAATATGATTAAAATACTAGGCTTTGTTCCTTTTTAAGGATATCTAATCAACAGACAATAAAATTATTAACTTGAAGTAAAAACGAAGAGATAAGAAGTAACAAGGAGAGCAACTGTCCTGAATCACTTCTTTTTATAACTTCATATTCCTTCTTCCTTATTACTCCTTATTTCTGTCTGAATTAATTATGTCTGGTTCATCTTCCCAAGCGATCGCCCAAATTCAGAAATTAGAACAGGAAATAGCATTTCTTTTGTTATATCAGTCTGTTCTCAAAAACCAAGCGGGTGAAGCTTTTCTCCAGTTATTACAATCCCTGTCTAAAAAAGATGTAGCTGGGATTGAATGCATCCAAAACTATAGTCACTGGTTTAGAACGATTGCTAGTCAAAATCTTTCCTGGCCAGAATATTTAATCACTCAAATTCTTAAGGATGATAATCCTTTTACTCAGCAAGTTCAACAAACTAACTTCACCAGTATTTCTCCTTCTCTAATCGCAGCAGCAAAACATGATTTGCGAATTTTGCAAAATCTTTATCAATGTAGTAGCCAAAAAATTAGTCAGTGGATACAAACAATAGCTAAATTAGGCAAACCACCAATTCCCTGGGAAGTAAAATTAGAAAAAAAAGAACCAATCTATAAAAAATTAAGAGATTTAGAGAATTGGGCAGATGCTATTGAGGAATTAGCCACTCACTATCGTGATTTTGGCACAGGTTTATTTGCTCAATCAAGAGGCTTTCAATGGCGTGATGGTCAACTAATGAATATTATCAATCCTGATCCCATACAGTTAAAAGAATTAGTTGGATATGAATTTCAGCGAGATGCTTTAATCAGAAATACAGAATTTCTCCTCGCAGGATATCCAGCACTTAATGTCTTACTTTATGGTAGTCGTGGCTCCGGTAAATCTTCTTTAGTTAAGGCATTGTTAAATGAGTATAGTCAACAGCATCTCCGTTTAGTAGAAGTTGCTAAGTCAGACTTAAGAGATTTACCATTAATTGTCGAAAAATTACGCCATATTCCACAAAAATTTATTATCTTTGTTGATGACCTTTCTTTTGAAGAAGATGATAATACTTTTAAAGCTCTCAAGGCAGTTTTGGAGGGTAATTTAACTACTAGACCACGAAATGTGGTAGTCTATGCTACATCGAATAGAAGGCATTTAATTAGAGAATTTTTTAATGATCGTCCTGCTCCAAAAGATAGGGATGAGGTGCATAATTGGGATACGGTTCAAGAGAAGCTTTCTTTTAGTGATCGCTTTGGCTTAACTTTAACTTTTGAGCCTGCTAACCAGAATACTTATTTAATAATTGTTAGACATCTAGCAAAACAAGCAGAACTCAATCTAAATCCCGAAGACTTAGACTATCAAGCTTTACAGTGGGCTACTAGAAATAATGGTCGTTCTGGACGAACGGCACGACAATTTATTGATTTTCTTAAGGCTGATTTAGAAGTTGATCAGACATAATAAGTATTGTAATTATTGTAGTAAAAATACTAAGTAACGAGGTAACTAAAATGGGTCTTTTTGATGAAGGAAATACTACAGTTAAAGCTGCTGATATTGATCTAGAACCGGCAGAAGCTTTTGCAGCAGTGGCTTTAATTGCTGTTGCTGCAGATGGTGTAATTACTGATAGTGAATCTCAAGGTATTGCAAGTATTCTTTCTCGCATGGCGCTGTTTACAGAATATTCAGAAGCACAGAAGAAAGAAATGATAGCTCGTTTATTAAAAAGGATTAAAAATAAAGAGACTAAAGCTTTGTTTGATGCTGCAGTTGCTAAACTTCCTCAAGATTTAAAGGAAACAGTTTTTGCTGTCACTACAGACTTGGTTTTAGCAGATGGAGATGTTGCTAAAGAGGAAGAGCAACTTTTAGATGAATTGTGTAATGCTCTAGAAATTTCCGAAGCAGTAGCTGACAAGATTATTGATGTAATGATGATCAAAAATAAGGGTTAATGTCAATTTCCCCACCAGTTCAAGGAAGTCAAAAGTTAAAAATCAAAATTCAAATCTGTTATGTTGAAGCAAGAGGTAAAAGGCAAGAACCATGCCTTCAAAGGGTTTTAGTCCGTATAAAACCATGTAACGAGAAGAACTGTGGATGTTGTTCTGACAGTCTTAATGAGATTTTAGTTGCTGATAGTATTAAGTGGGAGCATCTTGCTCCCATGGGTTAGTTCTCGTGGGTTATATCAATTTCAATAAATATTGCTACAAAGTTTTAGAGGGTAAGATTGAGAAAGAGGTATATGCCTGGTGGGAAAAAATGTCAAATTTATCAAGGTGGGCGTGATAACTAAATATTTGCCCACCTTACTACTCACTATTTACTGTATATATTTTTTCTTTGAATTTGGTATTAGTCTGTATGACTCCCAAGCAATTTTCAAAGTTGCTCTTTGTAAAAATAAATGCCTTTTTACTATAGAAGAATCGTTCATTTTCAAGATACCGACGCTGCTGGCGTAGTTTATTTTGCTAATGTTTTGGCAATGTGTCATGAAGCTTATGAAGCCTCTTTAGCTGTATTTGGTATTAATCTCAAAACTTTTTTTAGTAATTTGGAAATGACTATTCCAATTATTCATGCTAGTGTTGATTTTCGTCGCCCGATGTTTTGTGGAAATGAGTTAACTATTGAATTAATGCCTAAATATTGGGAAGATGATCAGTTTGAGCTTTCCTATCAAGTTTTTCTAAAAGAGGTAGAAGATAAGTGGGTGGCAAGAGTTATTACGAAGCACGTTTGTATTCATCCTCAAAGTAGAAGTAGGCAAAAATTATCTAATGGAATTAGGGGATGGTTGTTAAATTTATTGGAAAAGTAAGTCAAAAGTTAAATGTGCTAGGTATATTAAAGAAGGCTGCAGGAACTGTGGGAGCTGAAGGCAGAAGGGAAAAATTGGCGGGGAATTACTGTCCACCGCTAATTGAAGACCACGAAATACTGAAAATTTGGCATTGCACACAGTGGCGAATGATTATTTCCCTGGATGGCTATTTTTGACCATTTCCTTATTTTTTATTGTGCAACGCTGAAGATTTTGGTGTGGCTCTGTCAACCCATTTATGCTCCTTACCACTAAGCAAGCTACATTCGCCAGTCGCACAGAATTCCCTTTTTGGAATTTATGCTTGGTTATCCTTAATTATTCCTTGATAAATCTAAGAAGTATTTTAATTTCACCAATAGTAACACTGAATTTTTGCCAATAATAAAATTCTTTGTCAGGTTTTATTTTTCCTTTTTCTTTCTTCCTGCTTCTAGAAAAAAAATAACAGAATCAAATTCAATATCAATACAATACAATGTCAAAAAATACTTATGCCATAATTGGCAGTGGAGCGCTAGGAGGGTTTTATGGCGCCAAATTACAGAAATCAGGGCTAGAAGTTCATTTTTTATTGCATAGTGATTATCAGCACGTTCTGGTAAATGGATTAATTATAGAATCCCAAGATGGTGACTTTCATTTGAGCAAAGTTAATGCCTATAACGATGTCAATAAAATGCCAAAATGTGATATAATTATAGTGGCATTAAAAGCAACACACAATCATCTATTACCAGAACTACTACCACCGTTACTCAAAGAGAATACTGTTATTTTACTATTACAGAATGGCTTGGGCGCAGAACCAGAAATTGCTAGCATTATTGGAGAAGAGAATGTTGTTGGAGGAGCCTGTAGTCTAGCCTCAAATAAAGTTAGTTTTGGTCATATTCATCATATAGATTATAGTCAGATCAGAATCGGGAAATATACGAAAAATTATCAACCGACTGCCATTACTGATAAAATGCTTGAGATTGCTGGAGATTTTGAAAATGCTGGAGTACCAGTCAATGTGAGTGAAGATTTACTACTCGAAAGATGGAAAAAATTAATTTGGAATATTCCTTATAATAGTCTTTCCGTAATTCTAGATGCTAGAACAGATGAAATTATGGCAGATGCTAATACGAGAAATTTAGTCACAGAAATAATGCAGGAAGTTATAGAGGGGGCGAAAAGTTGTCAGCGTCAAATTCCTAATAGTTATATCCAAACAATGTTAGACCAAACTGATAAGTTAAAACCTTATTTAACGAGTATGAAAATTGACTATGAGCGACGACGACTTTTAGAAATAGAAGGTATTGTTGGCAAACCTTTACAGATAGCAAGTCAAGCTGGCGTGAAGTTACCAAAAATTGGGATGCTTTATCAACAATTAAAATTTTTAGATGCTCGAAATCGCCAGCATATTTAATTTTACTGATGCTCATAGCAGGTTTGATTTAGTTATCATAGAAAGATTTAATTTTCAATGCAGAAGATTAGTCGATAACCAGGAGTAATTCGGAAATAAGTAGTAGGGTGGGCTATGTATTGAATCATCACGCCCGCCACGATAAATTAGGTATTTTTTGCCCACTTACATATACCTCTTTCTCAATTTTCCCTCTAAAACTTTGTAGCAATATTTATTCAAAAAAAATAGTTAATCTGACTCTTCGAATTATTGTGTTTTTCACTTTCGTAGACTACGTAACTTCAGCATAGCTGCCTATTGCCTTTAAACCCAAGTCTCTATCTTTTATCTCAGAGACTTCCAAATCAAAAAAACATTCCAAATTTTCTTTGCTCCACAAGACGCCAGTAGAATGCTCACTCCACAAAATGGATAATTTATTGATGGGAAATCCCGAAGTAAAAACTACTATAAAATATTAGCGATCGCCTGATTGAGTATGAGTTGATTTTTCCTGGAGTAGATAGTTTTATTGTGAATGTTACAATAGAAGTTTTTGCCCAGTTTCATCCATTTAATTATGTACCAATATACTAATAAATAATATTGCCAATTCTTTCAATTGCCAATTCCTTTAATAATTCCAGATTAACTTTCCCTTGATAATTACGAGGTAAATTTTCAACCATAATCCAATATTTAGGTTGCTTAAATTTGCTCAGTTTTCCATCAGTAGCAGCCAATAACTTTTCCACATACATCTCTAAATCATTAGGTACATAAACAGCAGTGACAACTTCACCCCAATATTTATCAGCTACACCAATTACACAAACATCAATAACTAATCCAGTTGCCAAAATAGTAGCTTCTACTTCCGCCGGAAAAACATTTTCCCCACCAGTAATAATTTTTTGACTGCGATGGCCTACTATATTTAAGTAACCTTGATGATCAAAGAATCCTAAATCATCCGTTTCAAAACTTTCAGAATTATTAAATATGTTGGGATAATATCCTAATGCCAGAGAATCAGCCTTGATGCTAATATTTCCAATTTTGTTGTCACCCAATATCTCCCCACTTTCACTCTTAATCATAATTTCAGCGTGGGGTAAAATTTGACCATTACTATTATTGCCTACTAAAAAATCTTCAGGCTTAAGAGTCGCAACTTGAGAAGCAGTTTCAGTCATTCCGTAAGTCGGTGCTAATCTAATTTGGCAATTTCTCGCTTTCTCAAATAATTCT
>JAJEAQ010000540.1 GCA_022822685.1 Trichodesmium sp. jk18x7bins.61 | reverse complement strand
CCCCAACCGTTGGACACTTAAAGTGGGAATATCATTGGCAGCGAGGTTCAACTGTGAAAAATGTACTAAGTATAATTCTAGGCGGTGGCGCAGGCACCCGCCTCTATCCATTAACAAAACTGAGGGCTAAACCAGCAGTGCCCATAGCTGGTAAATATCGTTTAATAGATATTCCCATCAGTAATTGCATCAATTCAGAAATTCTGAAAATCTATGTTCTCACCCAATTCAATTCAGCTTCTCTAAACCGTCATATCACTCGTGCCTATAACTTCCCTGGCTTCAGCGAGGGCTTTGTGGAAGTTCTCGCTGCTCAACAAACTAAAGATAATCCAGAATGGTTCCAAGGAACAGCCGATGCTGTCCGTAAATATATTTGGTTGTTTAAAGAGTGGGATGTTGACTACTACCTCATTCTCTCTGGAGACCATCTCTACCGTATGGACTATCGGGAGTTTGTGCAGCGTCATATTGATACAAAGGCAGATATTACTCTTTCTGTTTTGCCCATAGATGAAGCAAAGGCCTCCGATTTTGGCTTAATGAAAATTAATGATTCAGGTCGGATTATCGAATTTAGTGAAAAACCGAAAGAGGATGCTCTGAAAATTATGTCGGTGGATACCTCCATTTTGGGAGTAAGTCCAGAAGTAGCTAAAGAACAGCCCTACATTGCATCAATGGGGATTTATGTTTTTAACAAAGATGTTATGGTCAAACTCCTAGAAGAATCAGAGGATACAGATTTTGGTAAGCAAATTTTACCCAATTGTGCTCAACACTATAATGTTCAAGCTTACCCCTTCCAAGGTTACTGGGAAGATATCGGAACTATTCAATCATTCTATGAAGCTAATTTGACTTTGACTCAACAACCTCAGCCACCTTTTAGCTTCTATGATGAAAAAGCTCCTATCTATACTCGCTCTCGGTACTTACCACCAACGAAATTATTGGACTGCCAGATTACAGAATCAATTGTCGGAGAAGGTTGTATTCTCAAGCAGTGTCGGATTGACCATTGTGTTTTAGGGGTGCGATCGCGGGTTGAAGCTGGTTGCATAATTGAGGATTCTATGATCATGGGTTGTGATCACTACGAACCCTTTGCAGAACATCAATCTGGCTTACAACAAAGTAAAGTCCCATTAGGTATTGGTGCTGAAACGACAATTCGTGGAACAATCATTGATAAGAATGCTCGCATTGGTCGCAATGTCCAAATAATTAATAAAGACCGTGTAGAAGAAGCCCAGCGTGAAGATGCAGGATTTATCATTCGCAGTGGTATTGTTGTTATCCTCAAAAATGCTATTATTCCAGATGGTACAGTAATTTAGCTTCCTATAGGAGAAGTCCCACACTGAAGATTTTAAAGGCATGTCGGCAAAAAGTGCCGAGATCCCGCGTCGACGAAAGTGAGGGGCTGAAAGGTTGGGGACTGTAGTGACGCACACAGCCTCTCGCCAAGGGAATAGGTAGGCAACAGAGGCATGCTGGCAAGAGGGACAACCTCTAGTGAGGGATTTAAGCCACCACCTTTCATGTTTGCGAAGCGCAAAAGGCACACCAGTAATTTCAAAAATCTAGTGGGGGACAATAGGCCATCTTCTCACAGTACTTTTGCCTCTTGTCTGTTCCCTCTTGCCTATCCCGAAAGGAGTTCATTGTTGGATAATCCTGACCAATATCTGTCAGGAACTCCATCACAATAGGCATGGTTTAGTTAACTCTTGCTAGAGAATCAGCTTTTGTGTTTCATGGGGTATGATTTTCCTCTGATGACAATAAATCGCCTCCTCCATCGCAATAGTGAGTTTGTCATACCATTGTTGCTTTGCTCCGAATAGATAAGCCCAACACCTGATCAGCCTAATACTGAGATAGTTCTACGTTAAATGAGGAGGCTAATTATTCTGATTAGAATTCCAGCTAGTGGTAAATCCACTCTCGCAAAGAGAATAGTGACTAGATATCCTCAGTGCCTATTAATTTCCAGTGATGCTATCCGAGCTAAGCTATTTGGTGACGAAGCAATTCAAGGGCCTTGGTTTCAAGTATGGCAGAAAGTCAAACAGCAATTTCACCAAGCTCTAAGCATCAACTCTCTTGCCATATATGATGCTACTAATGCTCAACGTCGGCAACGACGACAAGTGATTGACATGGCTAGAGAAACTGGATTTAACCACATAACTGGTTTATGGCTTGACAAGCCATTGGAATTATGCTTAGAAAGAAATAGACAACGACAGCGCCAAATTCCAGAAGAAGTGATAATCAAAATGTATCGACAACTAACAGAAACTCCTCCAACCATTCAAGAAGGATTAGATAAACTGAGGGTAGTCGTTAACCCAAAGTAATTCAGAAACTTCACCTATGAAAAACCTAGCCAATCGGACGACATTTTGAGGATTGTCTTTCAGAGGTGGCAGATTAAGTCTTCACTGACTACGTTGGCTGGTGACTAAAAGGGTTATGGGAACTCCAACATACTAATGTAGGCTCTAAATCAAGGACAGCGTTTAATAGCGCCAATCGGAAGTGAGTTTAGTACCGAAGCGTGTTTAGAACATCTAAAAGCCTTGCCTACTTGATCGAGGAACACTTTACTGAAAAGGAATAGACACCACAATGTCTACAACCAATTACGTTTTTGTCATAGATACTAAACAACAACCATTAAAACCTTGTAAGCCCTCTGTGGCTCGTAGGTTGCTAGATTCAGGTAAAGCTGCTGTATTTCGGCGTTTTCCTTTCACTCTGATTCTAAAAAAAGCTGTTGAACCTGTGGAAAAATCTTTAACTCTCAAGATTGATTTACCCAGGCTCAAAGTTGACTGGAATCGCTTTACTAGATGGCAATGATGTGACCTGGATGTGGGAAATTCAACACCGAAGGTCATTAATTTCAGAAAAACTGAAGAAACGTTCTCAACGACGTCGAGCCTGGAGAATAAAAAACCTCCGATACCGTAAGCCGGGATTACCTAATCAAAAAAAGCCGACTCGATGGTTAGCACCTTCCCTAATGCACAGAGTAGAAACGACTATGACTTGGATCAAACGATTAATCAAGTTTTGTCTCATCGAATCAATTTCCATGGAACTTGTACGCTTTGACACCCAATTGATTCAAAATCCTGAAATTACAGGGATTGAGTATCAACAGGGTGAATTAGCAGGATATGAATTGCGAGAATATTTACTCG
>JAJEAQ010000509.1 GCA_022822685.1 Trichodesmium sp. jk18x7bins.61 | reverse complement strand
GGAGTAAATATTGACAGTAATCAACAGGGTTTAAATTATGTGTTATACAGTTAAATAATAGGATGATTATCTAATAATTAGATGTTTTTGGTCTAATTATTTAACATTAGGTGACAAGATTTGACTGAAATTTATTTTTTTATTACTGCTAGATAACGACTGGTATTAAAGAGCATATCTGTACAGAAAAACTACGAATTAGAATGGAACCTACTCAACTAAGAATGTACGCTATATGTAGTGTACCTGCGTAAGTGCTGATATCTAAAACACATCTAGCAGTTTTACCGATTTCTGTGGCATCACCAACGGCTATGATTTCAATAATTCCATGTCCATTATTGACTACAGTATCTAGCAAGACTTTGTTGGGGGGGTAAGCGTAGCTAGTGTGATTATTAGAAGATAAATTTACATCTGCCTTTTTAGTCACTGACATTGCTTCTCCTGTTAGAGATGCTTCGTTAACTTGTAGAAAAACTGCTTCTAATACTTGACCATCTGCTGGTATTTCATCTCCTGTTTCTATCAGTACAATATCACCTACTACTAAATCTTTTTTCGGAACTGTTATAACGTTATTATCTCGAATTACTGTGATAGAAATTTCATCATTTACTTGATTGAGAATATCGAATTCTTGGTTAGCTTTATATTCATTTAAAAAGGCAACAGTAGTAGCTAGAAGGATGGCAGCAATAATACCTAAACCTTCTACATAATTTCTTTCAAAAATTCCTACCGTAATTGCAATAACGGCAGCGATGATTAGAATCCTAATTACTGGGTCATCGAACTTTTATAACCATAATTTCCACCATGGTGATCGCTTGGGTGGTGTTAGTAAATTCAACCCATATTTTTGCCGACTTGCCTCAACCTCTGCCTGTGTAAGTCCTCGATGACGGCTGTGTTTTTGGCGTGGTTCTTGAGTAGTTTTCATTAATTAATCCCCTTGCCAAAGTTTGTTTTGGTGGGTCTCCCAATAATTTTAGTATTTTATAGTTTGTTTTTTAGATTTTATTAATATATCTTAAATGTGTAATTTTGTCTATAAATTTTTATGAGTTGGAAAGTCAGTAGTTTTTATATCTAAAAAACAAAATATTTGATGTTAAATGTAAAAAATGCTATATATAATTTCAGTTACAAAATATAGATAGATTTTATTAGATTTGATAAAATGTTGATTGAACGTCTTAATAGAGTAGATTGGAACACAGCACCACAACTTATATCTTTATTTTCAGGCTTTGGAGGGATGGATTTACCATTTCATCAAGCATGATTTGAGGTGGTTTTGGCAATTGATTCTAATTTTTATGCCTGTAAAACTTTTCAACGAAACATTGCTGATGCGATCAACCATAATCAAATTGAAAACATAGATATTACTAAAGTTCCTGAAGCAGATTTAATTACAGGAGGTTTCCCTTGTCAGGATTTTTCGATGATTTGGAAACGTCCTGGTTGAGAAGGTACTAGAGGGAATTTATATACCTACTTCTTACAATTTGTTAAACAAAAACGACCAAAAGCATTCATAGCAGAAAATGTCAAAGGCTTATTAAGCGCTAACAAATACAAAGCAATTCAAAGGATAATATTAGATTTTGAAAGTATAACTCCTGGTTATTTAGTCAAGCCTAAATTACACAAATTTGCTGATTATGGAGTACCTCAGTTTAGGGAAAGAGTAATTTTAGTTGGCATTAGAATGGATACAGGTTTGAATTTTATTCATCCTCAGCCAGAATATGGTCTTGGTCGTAAATATCCTTATCGAACTGCTGGTGAAGCACTCAAAGATGTGGAAACAGTTCCCGACAATAATGAGCATCAAAAAATTCAACCTCGAACAATTGAAATATTGAAAAGAATCAAAGCAGGAGGTAATTTTACAGATATTCCTCAAGATAGTCCTTACTATGTAAAAGGAATGATTAGTCATATTTATCGGCGAATTCACCCAGACAAGCCTGCTGCTACAATTATTGCGGGTGGGGGTGGGGGAACATGGGGTTATCATTATCCCGAACCTAGGTCTTTAACAAACCGAGAAAGAGCAAGGTTGCAAACATTTCCTGATGATTTTGTTTTTGATGGTTCTTTTACTGAAATTAGACGACAAATTGGTAATGCAGTACCTCCAGATGGGATTGTTTTTATTGTTGAATCTTTAATTCCACTCTTCAAAAATAATTATCAGAAAGTAGATTTATATACTCTAAGTAAACATTTACAAGCTATGTCAATCAAAGAGCGATTACAAATGGCAGAATTAGAATTAGAATTACCCGCAATACAATTGAGTTTACTATGATTTTTTCAGATTAACTTTATGGTTATTTATACTAATCATCCAGAATTTGGAGGTTCTTTTGGTGATAGACTTAGCACTCTTTTAAAGAAAGCTACTGCTGTTACTATTGCCCCCGGCTACACTTCAGCAATCACTCTACAGCTGTACCAAGAATATATCACTATAATCATTAACAATTCTGGTAATTTTACACTGTTAGTTGGTCTGGGAATTTTTGCTATTTTAATTAGAAATTCCTATGATAAATTAGGTGAGTTAAATAGTACAGTATTATCTGCCAATGCTAGAAGTGGAGGGGTTAGATTTGTTTGGAATCAACCTCCATTTCATGGAAAAATTTATAGAATAAAATATGAAAATGAATTACTTTACTTTGCTGGTTATTCAAATTTTTAAAAAAGAGGATTGTTTGATAATTTAGAATTTACTTGTAAAATTATTGACACTGCTACGATTAATCAAACAGAAACTTATCTGAATTGGCTACTTACTGATACATTATCAGTAAACTTTGCTAAATGTGAATCATTTTATATTATTGAATCAATTAAGAATAGTCAATAAAAAATAAGCTTTCAGAAAGCAAAAAAACCACATCTTAATTCTCAAGCCCCCTTTGTAGATATATCTTTAGTGGGAGTTGATAAACAGCAAAGGTCAAACTTGAATATTTTTTTGGAGAAGGAAGATGGAATAGAAAAACAGGTTTTGTTATTCCTCGAGATTGGTTTGAAGTATAAATTATTGCAGATGTAGCTACAACTAAAAATCCAGTTTATCCGAAAGGTGATTTTACTGCCTACACTGATGATGGTTTAGTATTTCCCTGTCGAACTCAAGGTGATTATCATAAAAATTTAAAGTCAAAAGACGACTTAAAAATTCTAGGTCATTGGATAAAAGGTAAACTCCAAAAAAAAGGAGTTTTACAACTATTTGAACCAGTAACTAGTCAAACATTAGAGGAGTATGGTAAAAACTACATTCGGATGTACAAATTATCTGATTCAGATTACTACTTAGACTTTTAAGTAATAACAATGGAAATATTTGATACTTTGGTGTTAGTAAATCAAGAGATGAAACTTGAACAGGCCATCCCTTGATGATAGCTCCAAATACTTAAGCATATTGGGCAAGGGGTGTGACCTCCACAGGACAATCATCTTTCAAATTACCAACACCTCTGATATTTTGACGATTGAGTCACATCTACTCAAACTTAGACCTATCTCATCGGAGGCATAGTCAACCCCTTCAAAGTTTGCCTACTCTCCCGATCAGTCAAACCTTTACTCTGCACTAAAACTCCAAAATTTCCTAACCCCATGGGGTCTATTAATGAATGTAATGCCTCCCGCCGTCGCAAAATTTCTTGAATAGAAAACCTCTGACTATTTGATAATTCATTTAATCTATCCCCCAAACCCAATGCCATTAAAAATAAACCCTGCTGAGTCAAACCAATATTTTCTAATCCACACAAACTACCATATTTTTCCAAAGCAGTAAAATCAACATGAGCCGTAATATCTTGTCGCCCAATCTTCCAATATGGGTCATTATTTCGATGATGTTGATAATAACATTGTAGAGTTCCTTGTCTACGACTTGGAGCATAATAACGTGCTGCTGAATAGCCATAATCAATTGTTAATACATACCCTTTTAACAATTTATCAGCGACAATTTTGATCCAATCTAAAGCCTGTAAATTTACTTCACTCTGATAACTGTTTGCATAAGCACCCGAAGGTAAATCTATATTCACTAGATGAAAATATTCAGCAATTTTAGGAGTTGAAATTTTAGCAGTTATTTCTACAAACTTTCCATCAGAGTCAGTAGTGATATAAACTTCTTGAATTTCCTGATTTTCTATTCTAAATTGATGTACAGGGAAAGCATCTATTAACTCATTAGAAAAAAAACAGCCTGTAATTGAAAGATCTGAAATTTCATCCCAGTCACACCATTTCACTTGCTCTAAATTCAACCTTTGTTTTTGTTCTTCTTTTAAAGTTGCTGACTTTTCGATAATCAGATATTTGATTATTTGAAAAAAATCTAGATGCTTTTGTTTTAAGTACTCTAAAACTTGCTTGGCCAAAATTCCCTGACCAGCACCCATTTCGACAATAGTAAAATTATTAGGCCGATTAAGAATATCCCACATTTGCAAAAATTGTTCTGCTAATAGTTCTGCAAAATCATTACTCCAATGAGAGGATGTTAAAAAGTCTCCCTGTTTGCCAATATTAACTGGATGAGTTGCATAATAACCATGTTGAGGATGGTACAGAACTAAATCCATATATTCAGCAAAAGTAATCCGCTTGTGGGAGTTTTCAGAAATGTGTTGACAGATAATTTCGCACAAATTTCCGTTACTTTCATTGATAGTTAGTGGTAGTTGATTCATGGCTATTAGTACCAATACATCTTCTGATTCATTTTTATTACTTAAAATATAAAAAATTCTAATTCCTTAGCCTCCAAAGCTGAAGACAAGGCTTTTCCTAGTAGTAATTTAACTAACTCTTGCTGCAGTTTCAAGCAATAAATTCCCCGTAATTCAAA
Organism: Trichodesmium sp. jk18x7bins.61; assembly: GCA_022822685.1. Taxonomy (GTDB): domain Bacteria; phylum Cyanobacteriota; class Cyanobacteriia; order Cyanobacteriales; family Microcoleaceae; genus JAJEAQ01. Next base: position 5,031 of record JAJEAQ010000509.1, on the reverse strand, counting down.
CATTAGAAAAGGGTCTTCGTCTAATTCGGCAGCAACTAAGTAGTAGACTCCAGTAATATGCTGGCAAGGATTTTCCCAATCTGGACAATAACAATCAGTCAGGACTTACGCATTTTTTGGTTGTAAACGCTATATATAGTGTTGTACTTTAGTTTTAACTTAGTATATATAGTGCTTTTGCGTAAGTCCTGTCAGTTTTAAAGTCTTTGCTGCTGTGGGGGAGCAAGTGTAGTTTCAGGTTGGCAAAAGCTGCTTCTATGTTGTCGGGAACTTCCCCAAGCAGTAACTTAGATACAAGATTGGCTTTAGAGCCGAGATAAGCGATCGCTTTCGACCAATCAGCAGTCGCGATCGATTGAAGAGGATAATTGTATCATATTTATCTCTATTCTTCTACTCCCAAACTTCCTTGAGTAGTAGCGATCGCTCCCATTATCACTCTTTCTCTGATTGCCTATCTAATTCTTCTAACCAATTCGACAAATCTTCTAAGCTGCTCAAACTCCAAATTGCTGCTCCTAAATCTTCTAACTGTTCCATTGATAATTGTTTAATATTCTCTGTGATGGTTTAGCCAATTTCTGTGCTCAACTTTCCCTGGAGTTGATTGAATATTAATCTCTGCATGGACAACTTACCCACCTCTAATCCTGCCTCTAATCCCTCTTGTCGCCCCTCCTGTCGAGCTAAAATAATTTCACCTCTACGGTCTTCTAAAAATATTTCCCGCTTTCTAACTTCTTCCAATTCCTTTCGAGATAAATTCGCTTGATTCGCTAGATTTAATGCTTTTTCTATCTCTTGAATTTCTGCCAGAATACTCGGTATTACTTCTAAACTTCCCGCTTCTTTCAGAAAATAAATCCATTTATCTGAGTTAGTTTCTAACTCTTCTAATTGTTTAACAAACTTTGGCAATTCTACAAACACCATTGATAATTCTTGGTCTCTGTAGTCAAATAATTGATTCTTCTCTTTGAGCACAAATTGATTCATATATTCTGCCGTTGCATCAAACATCTCAAAATCCGTAATCGTTAAAGCAATTACTGATCTGAGTTGAGAATATCCTTGTCCTGATTGTAGTTGATTGCCATAAGTTTTACACAGGTTATAAACCACTCGCTTTTCAAAAGCTGCCACATTTAGCACCTGCATTTCTATAATCACATTCGATCCATCATTTAACAGGGTTCTCACATCTAGATAACTATCTTTTAAATCTATGGTACCTCCTGGATTGTAGGGAGCAATGATTTCTAAATCTTGAATTATCGACTCACCATCATAGAGCAAAGCATTCAAAAAAACTGATCAATATATCCTTGCTTTCAGAAGAGCCAAAAATTTTTTTGAAGGCAAAATCGGTTTTCGGACTAATAAATCTCATGATTATACCATTTGTTTTGACTATGATTATCCACTGACAACTGACAAGGGTAAATCAGGCTAGATTGGCGATCGCTTCCCTACCAGCCATCATAGTAGGCTGAGTAAAAATTCCTTCAAGCTTATTCTTAGCTTTTTTTTAGCTTTGTCTAGCCCATTGAACTGACGTTTATAATAGAATTATATTAGTTATTGTTTAAACCAAGGTATATCAATATGCTCTATCACATAGACCTTCGACTAGAATATCCTGCTACTATGAGCCAAGCGGAATTTTTGGCTATTTGGAGCGAAGAAGCAGACGCTGCAATGGATGCCAAGAAAGCAGGAATTTTAGTAAATTTGTGGAAGTGTGTGGGAACTCGTAGAGTCATAGCTATTCTTAATGTAGAATCTCCCGATCAACTTGACCAAATTATGTTAGACTTACCAATTGTCAAAAAGTTGGGGCAATACCTTACTGTCGAGATAACATCATTACGGTCTTATGAAGATTTTGCGACAGATATGAAGGCAAGAAAAAACTCAATATAGCAGGATCGAGTTGTTTTTTATAACTCATGCTCCGGACATGATCTCAGAAGATGATCTAGCCCCAAATAGCGCTCACTCAAACCTTCATTCAAAAAAATAGCTATGCTACCCTAAAAAATGACCATTAAGTAGGGGCTAACTTATGACAGAAACATCGGCAGAAACAGTCTTACAAACTTCAGACGTTCCTGATTGGGAACCACCAATGCCACCTACTGACCTCAGATTTGATGATGGTGAACCCTTGGAAACAAATCGTCACCGTACTGCAATGAATGCTTTAATTGAGTCGTTAAACCACCATTGGGCTGGTTGCAACGACTTCTTTGCAGGTGGTAATATGTTTATATATTACAGTAGTACCCAAGCCCGCCATCGTGACTTTCGGGGTCCTGATTTTTTGGCCGTCTTAAACATAGACGGCACATACCCGCGTCAAGGTTGGGTAGTTTGGGAGGAAAACGGTCGCTATCCTGATGTCATTGTTGAACTGATGTCATCTTCTACTGCTCACATAGACATTGGTGCTAAAAAAGATTTGTACGAACAAACCTTCCGAACCCCTGATTACTTTGTCTTCAACCCTTTTGACTCTAATTCATTGCAGGGATGGCACTTGCAAAATAATCGATATCAAGAGTTAGTACCGGATGAGCGGGGATGGCTTTGGTGCGAGACGTTAGAATTATGGTTGGGAACTTGGGCAGGAACGATTCAAAGGGAAACCACTGTTTGGCTGAGGTTTTACGATTCCAATGGTAATCTAGTTCTATTGCCGGGGGAAGCAGCACAGCAACAACTAAAACAGGAACAGCAACGGACTGAACAAGAACGTCTACGGGCTCAACAGGAACAGCAACGCGCTGAACAAGAACGTCTACGGGCCGATCGCCTAGCTGCCAGATTACGAGAATTAGGTGAAGATCCTGATACTTTTTCAGATTGAACTTAATCCTCCGCGCAATCCCCATCTAAAATTTCTAATTTAGATGGGAAAAGAAATAATCTTGAAAAACTCATCAAAAACCTCCGAGAGGCAAGGAAACTACCGTCTTTTAAGAGGTGGAGTCAAAACGATCGACGGGTTTTAACCCGTAGTGAAGTTTGAGACTGATTTAATATTTGAAAGGCTCTCCCCTTAAGGGGTGGGGGATTACTCCCCCTCAAACACCCTCCCTTGACTTTTTGCCTCGCCAATGTTATAGGTCGGTACTATCCAAAAAGCACGGACGTTCCATGGAACGCCCCTACGAGCGTGTTTAACCTTCTGCTTCATAAGCTAGGGACTGGCAGTGCATCCGGTCGGTAGGAACTTAAACCCTTACCGATAACGTAGACTTAAGGGAGTCTTAGGATGGTCAGGTGTTGGGCTTGTCTACTCGGAGCACAGCAACGAGAGGGCTGACTTGCCCCATAGCTTTACTAGGGGTTTCTGACTCTATCCACTGTGGAAGCTAAGGCCTTAGAAACCGCTGCGACCCCAAACTACCATAGAAATAGAGAACCCGAAAACGACTAAAAGCGCAACCCAAGCTAATGACAAAATATCCATAACTCCATTCAAAAAAAAAATCAAATCTACTTCAGACTCTATGATACCTTAATTTAGGGCATTTTAAATAGTTAAATACTTATCAAATTTCACTTTTGTAGAACGAATTGAATCTCTAAAAGCAGGAATTACTGCGGCCATCTCCCTATTTTTGACTTTGGGCGCGACGCTCTTGGTAATAGCCTGATTTTGGCCTATAAATTTGATTCATTGGCAGAGCTAGAAATTATTGCTTTAGACTGGAATATTTGACTTCAGGGCGCGATCGCTTTTATTAATGGGTTTTTGTTTGGTCTGACTTACCGTTATATCATTCGTCAGGATAGTAATCCCCATCTCAAATCAGGGGCATTTGTGGCCTTTGGAGCAGTCAGAGGTTTAGGGCAAATTGATGCGGGATTAAATTCTCAAGCCACATTTGTCGCTCTATGGCCTTTAATAGTTTTAAGTGTAGAGAGTTTAGTAGCTTTTGCTCTAACTGGCCTTGTATTAGATTGGTGTATTAATCACAATTTAATTAAACCTTTTCAGGATTAATTTACTCCCTACAAATAAATCAATCCGAAAGTTCTTTTTTTGACTCCTAAAAAATGCGTAATTTCTCAGCATTCACATTTTTCAGGAGGATTCCTATGAATTTTTTCCCACTTACTCTAGCTCAAATTAATCAGCTATAATCACGCAACATTTTTTTTATTTCCATGTTATGTAACTCTTCTTGACCAATCATGCCACGAGCATATTCTTCTAAATATATACTTGCGTTTTCTACAGTTTCTAAGAACTGTTTATATAGTTCTAAAGCTTTAGCTTCATGGTTCAGACTTTCCTTTAAAAGGTCAGGTACTGAATGTTGATTTGTTTCTTCTATCGGAGCTACTTTCAATGTTGGATGACCTTCTAAACCTGTTAATATTTCTCCTGCTTGTTGGGCATGAAGTAAAGATTCATTGGCTTGCGCTTGAAAAAATTGCACAATTGGTATGCGGTTTGGTCCTGTTACCATGAGAGAGTAGTGGGTATAGCGCACAACACCTGCTAATTCAAATTCCATTATGGTGTTTAGCAACTTTACAGATTTTTCTGTGTCAAGTTCTTTCATTAGTAGTGCCTAAGAAGTGTAAGTTTCTTGGCTTTAATTGTAACTTCTTATTCATCTAAATCTGTGAAATCATTTATATTAATTTAACTTTTCATAATTGTAGATATTAACTATGTTTCTGGATAGATAATCTGAAGCAGAAAATCTTTTTCTCTTAGCCCCTACTAAATGCTAGTAATTTTAGCAGGGGCCAATCGAACAATTAAAAAAAAATTCTAAATTAATTATTGTTGTGATGGTTCGGTAGATTTAGAAACAGTTATATCATTCTTAACAAAATATAATTGTTGAGGACTAATAACTTTTTTAAGCACCAGTTCATTCACGTCATTATATGGACGGTTTTGTTTAACTATTTCTGGCAAATTAGGTATGTTTAACTTGATTGCCAATTTTTTTAAATCTGAGTCTGAAGCATCATTTATATTTATTTTACTGCTCGAATTAGGCAGAT
>JAJEAQ010000397.1 GCA_022822685.1 Trichodesmium sp. jk18x7bins.61 | reverse complement strand
AGTTGGTCTTAAATTGTCAAATTTTGGTTTCCCAAACATACTATTCGGTGGTTATTTTTTGGTCTAATCATTATCAGTTTTGTGGTTTCTTTGTAATCTATATAATTCCCATTTGAGGTTTGTAGAAAATCTCAACCAAATTAGGCGATAGGAAGCAGGGGATAGAAGTAATAGTTTCAAAATTTTTATCAATTTTAGTATTTTTGACAAATCATTTAGGATGGCTCTCTCATTGAGTTACTTCTAATAAATGATTTTCTTCTGGTACCAACTTTTCCTCAAATACTGCTAAATCAAACCAGAAAGTTGTGCCTACACCAAGTTCGCTGACTAGATTAACCTTGCTATGATGTTTCTCAATAATATTTCTCACAATAGACAAACCTAAACCTGTTCCTTCTAAGGTATGAACTCGGTTTTCTACTCGGAAAAATCTCTCAAAAATAGCTTCTTGGTCTTCCGGAGCGATGCCACTGCCTGTATCTGAAATTTCAATTCTGACAAACTTCTGATCATTTGGTTCTGGTGGTAAATTTAATTCTAATTCTAATTCTAATTCTATTGGTCGAGGTGGGGGAGGAGAAACTATCCATCCTCCCTGTTCAATTTGTTTGGCTTCAACATTGCTAGATTCTAAATCAGGTTCTAATAGATAAGCTCGAATTACTATTTTGCCTCCTAGCTCAGTAAATTTCATGCCATTGCCTACTAAATTCGCAAATACTTGTAGTAATAAATCATAATGACCGACTACTGGAGGTAAATTAGGTTCTATCTCGTAATTTAATTCTATTCCTTTATCTTTAGCATTAAGTTGATAAGTTCTTAAAGTCTGTTCTATTGTTTGAGCAACATCAATAGCATCTAAATGATAAACATGACAATATTCTAGACGACTTAAGTCTAATACATCATTAACTAAACGAGTCAAACGGTCTGTTTCGTGATTAGCAGTTTCTAAGAATTCCCGTCTTTCTTTTTGACTTAAATCTTCACCATATTCATGCAAAGTTTCGATAAAAGACTTGATATTAAATAGAGGAGTTCTCAACTCGTGAGATACATTACTAATAAACTGACTTTTAGCTTCATTTAATTCTACTTCTCTGGTAATATCTTGAACAGTTATGGCAATTCCTTTAAGACTATCTTGGTATTTAGAATTATCATTGTGTTCTAATTTATTTTCATAAAGAGTACATTCAACCGCCAGAGGACGTTCAGTAGAATTACAGCTATCATCTGCTTCATAAGTACAACTTTGACAAAGAGATTCTGTGCCTGGAGCTTTATGCAAGAGAACAGTTGTTAATAAGATTCTAATTGTACGTTTATTTGGTTCATCTAAACTGCAACGATATTCACCACCTTCTCTTTCGCCTTTAGCTATTTGATAAAGTGGTCTGTTAAGTTCCATTTGTACAGTTACAGGCAGATTTTCTATAACATTTTCACCAATAACATTTTTTCCTTCCCAACTAAAAATACGGAGAGCAGTAGGATTCACTAAAATCAGTTGTAAATTAGTATCTAATAGTAAAGCACCATCAGCAATGGTTGATACTAAGGTTTCTAATTTTGCTTTTTCTGCTGTTAATTCCTGAATATTTTGCTTCTTATAATTTTCTAACTGCTCTGCCATTTCATTAAAGCTCAGAATTAGTTCTCCTAGCTCCCCTCCAAATGGTAAATCTATTCTCTGTTTAAAATTTCTCTGAGCAATATTTTTGACTCCTTCTGATAACTCTTTGATCGGCTTAGTAATAATTAAAGCATTAAATACTGCCCCCAAAATTACCATCGCCCAGATCGAAACAAATACCGCTAAAGTCACATCTCTCGTCAGGTTTGAAGAAACAACAACGGTGGGATTAGGATTAATGCCAATTGCTAAAACTCCTAAATATTTCCCCTCATCAATTAAAGGAACAAAAACATCTGTTAATTCCCCATTGGGAGTTAAATGTTGTCGCACCATAGGTAGGGCAGAAAAATTTCTGGCCTCTACATTGTCCATAAAATCATCTGGCAGTTGAATTCGGCGACGTAAGGTAAGAGATGTTTTTACCTCCGATTCTGAGAAGGGAAGACCTAGGAAAATTTTTCCTTCCTCATCAGCGTAGAGCATATAACGCACGCTGGTGGTACTTTTGTAGAAAAGTCTGGAAAAACGGGCTACTTCATTGCGACCGCCTTTTGCTACAATAGGGGCCACATTAGCAGCTAATAATAAACCCAAGTCTCGACCATAGCGAGTATCATTCAGACGAGCATCCTGCTGAATAGTATTCACTGCCCAGAAGCTAAAGCTGCTCATTAGCAAAGACACCATAAGAGTTACAACCGCCATTAGTTTAGTCTGGAGGGTAAACTCAGACCACCAGTTAGCGATGATTTCTCCAATTTTTTTGAGGAGGGCAAACATGGGAATTAAGTCAAAAGTTAAAAGTCAAAAATCACAAGTAATTCTTGGCTCTATTATTAACTATGGCTACTAGGAATGGTAGAAAGCTTATTTTTATTTAAAGGCAAGAGGCAATAGGCAATAGGGACAATATTTGATAGGGGATTTAAACTCGCCTTGAAAAAGGCACAAGGCCACCAAATTAAAAATTTTCCTGGGGTTATTAAACCTGTCTATTAATTCCCCAGTCGTATAGAATTTAATTCTGAATCTAACTCCGTTCGACTGAATTATTTACTTGATCGATATCTAGCACCTATTTAGAGGGAGAGTATCACTCATTGTTAAAAACTCTACTACCAATATCTCGGCGATAGTACATCCCTTCAAATTGGATACAATCTACAGCAGCATAAGCTTTTGCCCTAGCTTCAGCAAAATCAGACCCCACTGCTGTTACTCCCAATACACGACCACCGTCAGTGATTAACTGTTTTTGCTCTAATTTAGTTCCAGCATGAAATACTACTGCCCCAGTAGTTTCAGCTTTTTCGATTCCATAAATTATTTTACTTTTTTCATAAGCTCCTGGATAACCACCGGAGGCCAAGACCACACAAACTGCGACTCCTGGTTTCCAACTAATAGGGGGCAAATCAGCCAAGCGCTGTTCGCAACAGGCCAATAATAATTCTTCTAGCGGGGTTTCCAGTAAGGAGAGAATGGGTTGAGTTTCTGGATCGCCAAATCTACAGTTAAATTCTAAGACTTTTGGCTCTCCTGTGGGACTAATCATTAATCCTACATAAACCACACCTCGGTAGTCGATACCACGTTTTTGTAAATTAGTCAAAGTAGGCTCTAGGACTTCCTGTTGAATACGGGCTATTAATTGGGGAGTAATGATGGGAGTCGGAGCATAAGCACCCATGCCCCCGGTATTTGGCCCAGTATCTCCTTCACCTACTGATTTATGGTCTTGGGCTGGTAATAGGGGACGAATCGTTAAGCCATCAGTCAAGGCTAAAACTGATGCTTCCCGACCAATCAGAAATTCTTCGATAACTACAGATTGATTATTTTGATCAAATTTACCTTGGAAGATAGCATCTATGGCATCATAAGCCATTTCAGTAGTAGTGGCAACAGTGACTCCTTTCCCCGCCGCTAGGCCATCTGCTTTAATCACTATGGGAGTTTCTGTAATGTATTCTTTGGCAATTTCAGCGTTGGTAAAGGTGACTGATTTAGCTGTAGGAATATTTGCTTCTGCCATGAATTTTTTAGCCCAGGATTTGCTGGCTTCTAGGATAGCCCCTGATTTCTTGGGACCGAATATTTTGAGGTTTGGCTGTTGTAGGTAGTCCGTGATGCCCAAGGCTAAGGGAACTTCTGGGCCAACAACTACTAGAGAGATGTTTTGATTGACAATAAGCTGCTTGAGGGCTGGGAAGTCTTCAACTGGAATAGCTATGTTTTGGCATTTTGAGAGGGTAGTAGTGCCTCCGTTGCCAGGAGTACACAATATTTTTTGAATCTGGGGAGAGTGGCATAGTTTCCTGGCGATCACGTGTTCTCTACCACCATTACCTACTACTAATACTTTCACTTTTCTTGACTTTTCAAATCATATTTTTTACTGTGCTTTTGATTATCCCACTATTAGCAATTTTCTGAAATCAGGTTGAATCTGAAGGGAGTGGGATAGTTTCCTGGCGATCGCGTGTTCTCTACCGCCATTACCTACTACCAATACTTTCATTTTTTTCAACTTTTTAAATCATATTTTTTACTGTGTTTTTTATGCTCTCACTATTATTACCAAGTTCTAGCAGTCGTAGTCTTAGGGTGGGCAAAGATTTTCTACAAATATGACCTCAATCATCAAGTTGATATTTGCCCGCCTTTAAAGATACATAAAGTAGAGTTTACATTTACAATACCTCATTAAATGCGTCATTAATCACTTCATCACTAACACCACGAC
>JAJEAQ010000196.1 GCA_022822685.1 Trichodesmium sp. jk18x7bins.61 | reverse complement strand
TCATAACCACAAGCTCAAAGGTCAGAAAGGTAAATGGAATGATTGTGGATTGCTCTTTAAACCCAGGGATTTAATAGAAGTTGACCACATCAAACCTAGGGTAAGGGGCGGTAGGGACATATATAACAATAAACAGTTGCGGTATCGTCATTGTCACGCAGAGAAAACCCTGAGGGATGGGAGCATGGGTAAGTGCCTACTCCCTAAGTTGCCTTCCAATTATAGATGGGAAGACCATATGTTGATACTCAGTGAAGGACCAGTGGCATCACGTGCTGAAGGTATCCCCAAGGAGCGTTTAAGAGAGGAGCCGTAAAAAGGAGGAGAGATACCACCCTGGTGAGGCGAAAGTCTCAAGCCCGGTTCTGAAGACGAGTCGGAATTGGTAACAATCTTGGCTTAGTTTAACTCGTCTCGGCCATCTACGTCGTAATGCTCAATTGGCTGACTACCAAAAACTCCTGGAGATTCACAAAAATACTTTTCAAGGTAGTCCTGCAGAGTCAAACTTGGTATTCAGCTAAATCTTGATTCCGGCAAATATCCTTGAGTTTTGTGAGAATTGGGTGGTGAAAAAATCATCGCCCCCAACCTCTACCATTAATACCACCACCCTTTTCAATAATAACTATTTATCTGAATAACGCCCCTATAACAACCCCAAAAGTAGCTTTCGGGTGTAGCCGAAATTCAAGGGGTGGGGATGAATAGAAACCAGTAAACAAACTTAATTAATAAGGTATTCTCAAGTCTGGAGATAAAAATGGTTGAGTCCATTACTGAACATATTACTAAAATCCGATCTAACTTACCTAAGTCAGTACGCTTAATTGCTGTAACTAAACAGGTATCTGTCAATGCTATTCGTATTGCTTATGCGGCAGGAATACGAAATTTTGGAGAAAATAAGGTTCAAGAGGCCGAAGAGAAGCAAGCTCAACTACAAGATTTATCAGATATTACTTGGCATCTAATTGGCCACTTGCAAAGTAACAAAGTAGCAAAAGCCTTAAAACATTTTCAATGGATTCATTCTGTAGATAGCTTAAAACTAGCTAAACGTCTTGATCGTTTAGCAGGAGAGTTATATTGTAGTCCTAATATATGCCTACAAGTGAAAATTTTGCCCGACCCTAACAAGTATGGCTGGAGTGTCTCAGAATTAATGACTGACTTACCAAAATTAAATCAATGTGAAAATCTGAAAATTCAAGGCGTAATGACTATTCCACCTCAAGGATTAGACCATTTGCAAACTCTATCAGTATTTGATCAAACCCAGGATTTAGTTCAGGAAATTCGTCAGAAAAATTTTTCTAATCTCAAAATCCATGAACTTTCGATGGGAATGTCAGAAGATTATCATCTAGCTGTAACTGCTGGTTCTACTATGGTAAGGCTAGGTAGAATCTTATTTGGTGAGAGATACTTTAATGAAATACCTCGTGCTTGTCAAGACGAGAATTAGTATTATTTGTGGAGATGTCTAATTGCTGACGCCCTCTCCAGTCCCCGACGCCCGCCCGTCGCACTAGAACGCGAGACCGAGCCCTAGGCATGTTAAACGTGAGTGTTAAAGCACTAAGCTGCTAGAAGCAAATATTAAACATCTAAGCTAGGTTTAGCTTCCTTCCGAAATCAGCTAAAGTTTATTTCTAACTGTTGAAGCACGGCTAATTTTTGAGTATACTCAATCCTAAACTTATGATTATAAGTCAGGATCCCGATAGCTCAAGCTAGAGGTTGGCCACAAACTCGACGCAAAGCAACGAGTAAGTAAGCCTAACATATGCTCGTCAATGACCCATCCGTGTAAACTGATGGGGCTTGTAAAGGTAAGGTGACTTTGGGCTTGCATTGTCTACCACATTAGATTCTGCATGGTACGAACAACAAGGGTATTTACCGCTTCTCGGTAAATCTTCAAACCTAACTGATCTAGGTGCTTTGAAAAAGAACATCTTTGTAGAATTGGCTACATTTGGACTCATAACTAGGCACATCGGATTATCTCCATGATTCGTGTTTTCAGAAAAGTAGCTCCTCCCTCAGGAGGCAAGCGAAAGCTGATCGTCTAGGAGCGTCACCTGTTTCAATTTTCTACAATTGGCTTTATACGGTAAGGACGATACAGGTATTCTGCCTGGGCAGGATCCCATGTCTAGGGAAGTATCGTCCGAAAACCCCCAAACTGCGTTAGCGGTAGCTTTGCGAAGCTTGTCAAATAGGCATGTCCCAAAGTGGACCTATCCACCCTCAGAGTGCTTCTCCCTGAGTCTAAAACTCTCTAATGGAGGCTAGAAGCTGACTCTATGAGGTAGACAATCAGACTGATCAGTTAAAAACAAGTCTGAGAATCTCCGCACTTTCAGGTCGGAGAGGCTGAATACCCACGATCACCTACCTTGGGCAAAAGTCAAAGCTTGATAGTAGTGAAGGAGCATTTTTATAATGAATAGTCTTATTTCCAAACTACGAGATTTTGTGGGACTCAACGAACCAGTTGAGTACGAATATGATTATGATGAAGTGGAAGGAGAACAATACCAAAGCGTTTATCCACAACAACAACAACCTCCTGCTGCTGTACCTGCTGAGGAGGAAAGTCGCAGTAACCGCCGATTAAGAAATCGAGCTGCTACTGCGACAGCAACAACTACAACTAGCAGCACTGGTACTACTGGAGCTGTAAAATCTGGATCTGGAATGGGGTCAGTTATGAATAATGTAATTGGAATGCCTGGCGCTTTGAATGCAATGTCAGAAGTTGTGGTTATGGAGCCACGCACTTTTGAAGAAATGCCTCAAGCAATTCGTGCCCTACGGGAGCGCAAGTCTGTGGTTTTAAATTTGACAATTATGGACCCAGACCAAGCCCAAAGGGCAGTGGACTTTGTTGCAGGAGGTACTTATGCTCTTGATGGTCATCAAGAACGTATCGGAGAAAGTATCTTTCTATTTACACCTAGCTGTGTACAGGTCAGAACTCAAGCAGGTTTGGTAAATGAAATGCCACAGACTCAACCACGCCCTCGTGTTGGGACCTCTGGAACTCAAGCTTGGCAGCCTGAGCAAATTCAGATGATGCAATAGCTAAGGAATAGTGAGTGAAAAACCCCATAGCCAAAGCTAGAGAATTGTCACACACTTGTTGCTTTCGGCTGTCCCTAAGAGGAAACTCGCCGATTCAGCCAGCCCAAAATCTTACCAGTCTAAGACTGTAAGAGAACTACGTTATCTGCAATTGTCTAAGTTCCTACTGTTAGTTACTAAAGGCTAATTTTATAGACTATCTTGGACAAATATCTACAAAATGTCTAGGTTTTCACACAGTTAATCTGTGTTAGAATCCCACTAGGCTGCTAAGACCAGAGGATCTTAGCACTGATTGTGGAGTGCTCTGCACTCGACTTTCCCAATGGATGAAAACCCCAGAGGGGATCCTAAACTCAACTACTTTGAGCGGAACGTCAACCTTCTTGGCCAGTAAACATTGGGACGGGTGAGTTGAAAAATCGTTCTCAGTCACCCCAGGAGAGCGTGTCTAGGATTGTCTAGATTTTTAGAAGGTGAGCAGATGGTTGAAGGAGGCGAAAATAATCCCGAATGTTTTTAGCTTCCTCTTAAAATCTTGCACGCCTTGCTTGACCAGAATAATTGAGTCTGAAACCTCTCCCTTCTGAGATAGGGCTAATTCATTGTTGCTAGAGAATATTTACAACCCTATACTTTTCCTTTAGTAATTTTGGCAATATTTAGGAAATTTCAAGGTATAAACTTTTTCTGTGATAACAATAGATCAGCCCTGCCCTTCTAGGGGGATTTTGATTTGGGATGTAAGTAGGTAGGTACGAAAAAACAAAACTATGTAAAGATAAGTAAATACCTAAAAACTATATTATGAAGGTAATTTATAGGTGATCGTTTAAGGGTTTTCCTCAGCCATGGTGTTGACCAAAAACTACTAAAGCTCAGAACTGAAGATGTACCACAGAAAGTCAAAGCTGATTCAGAAGTAATCAGGCTCAATGCTCATGGCTGGTACGTAGAAAAAAATAGCAGCTCACTTTAACAGGAGTTCACAAACAGTCAGAACAGTGTTGCACAAATGGCACAAACTTGGTCGAGAAGGACTTTTGGAACGACCAGGCAGAGAGGGAAAACCAAAGTGGTCTGAAGAAGCTCTGGTCTTTCTCAAAGAATCCCTCAAAAAAGAGCCACGTACATATAACTCTGTCCAACTGGCCGAAAAATTAGGGAGGGAGCCTCTTTCAGAGGAGCAACCCTGACGCCAAATTAAATTGAGTCCCCACAGGTGAAGACGGGTACTCAAAAAAAGGGGTTCATTTGGAACAGAAGCAGAAAAAGCCACAAAAACAAACAGGAACCACAAGCAAGAGCAATTAAGCAAGCAGACCTAGAAATGTGGGAACTCTCAGCAGCCAGTGGAGAAATTGACGGAAATATTTGGATGAATCAGGTTTTTGTATGTGGAGTGAGCGTGCGGTTCGTTTCTAGCAGGAACCCCTAGCAACTAGGGACGTATGGCTAGAGTCCAGCCTCTGTAACCCATACAGAGCGGATAACTGAGTTAAGAATGTAGGTAAAAGCTGAAAAGCTAAGTCCTACCCGC
>JAJEAQ010000293.1 GCA_022822685.1 Trichodesmium sp. jk18x7bins.61 | reverse complement strand
GGAGTAAATATTGACAGTAATCAACAGGGTTTAAATTATGTGTTATACAGTTAAATAATAGGATGATTATCTAATAATTAGATGTTTTTGGTCTAATTATTTAACATTAGGTGACAAGATTTGACTGAAATTTATTTTTTTTATTACTGCTAGATAACGACTGGTATTAAAGAGCATATCTGTACAGAAAAACTACGAATTAGAATGGAACCTACTCAACTAAGAATGTACGCTATATGTAGTGTACCTGCGTAAGTGCTGACAGCTATATTATTCATATTCATTAAAGGTGAATTTTCCATACAACTTGATATGATCTAGGTTATTAGACCTGGATTGGCCAATGAGAAGCCGTTTAGGTTATTCCTTGATTAACAGCTCTGTAGAATGCTATGTTTTATCTTCAGTAGTCATGCCAAATCAATTCAATTCGATATAAAATGCACCTCAACAGCTTGTTTAGCCAGGGGGAAATGTACAATTAATTTTACTTAAGTACTTATTTCTGAATGTTGCTCCATTAACTTTGATACCTTCATCTACCTAAATCTAATCTGGCTGCTGATGTAGAGCATATCACTATCATAATCTAGCATATATCCCTATAGGGGTTATAGGATTTCTCAATCCCCAGGGATTTCAGAGATTCACAAAACAGAGATATATACTGAAAACTAGCCTCCAATTGTGAGGCTCTTCCCTGCACTTAATATGCTATTATAATTCATACAGAGAAAGTCAAAAATCCTCTGTGTGAAATCAAAAATAAAAATCTATATAGCGTTTCTCGAACTCATGAGGTACACTTTTATTTAACTCCCTACTCCCTACTCCCTACTCCCTACTCCCTACTCCCTACTCCCTACTCCCAATTCCCTACTCCTCAAAATCAGAAATCTTTGTACCTCACCAAGGCTGAGAACTGCTATAGTGAATGTCTACCTCACGCTCAAACGTTGTAACTGGAATATCCCTCAAGCAAGTTCTGAAAATCTCAAGCAGATATGAGAAGCCCAGACGGAAAAGCTAACGCCTCAGTGTAGGAGCCTCACAAAGAATAACCAATAAAACTAAACTAATGGCTATTGATAGTTCACAAAAAATCACTCAAAAAAAGTCAGTTGCTGTTTATTACCCCGTATTTTCAGGTGGAGGAGCAGAAGCAGTTTGTCTGTGGAGCTTAGAAGCTTTCAAAGAAACATACGATTTGACACTATTCACTATATTTGACATAGATTTTGAGAAACTAAACTCTATGTATGGAACGAAGCTTTCTCATGAAATTGTTAAAATTAGAACTATTCTCCCCACAATAACCAAGGCTTTATTAGGACCTCTCTTAGCAAATAATAGAGATTTTACTATCTTGGCGATGCATTTTACACTCCGTCACTTGAAAGCTCATAATCAGGAATATGATTTACTTTTATCTGGTTATAATGCTGTAGACTTTGGTCGTATAGGGATTCAATATATTCATTGGATTAATGTAGTTCATAATAATGATTTGTATAATAAGGTTTCAGATTTCTCCTTAGAGAGTATGAAACGTAATGTATCAATTACAAACTCATCTGTAGTAGCTAAAGCAATTAAAGATGAATATGGCATTGATTCAAAAGTTGTGTATCCACCTGTGTTGGTTGATGATCAAAATTTGTTGTGGGAGCAAAAAGAAAATGCTTTCATTTGTAGTGGGAGATTGGTTAAAGCTAAACAGCCTCATCAAGCTATTCAGATATTAAAAAAAGTTCGCCAAAAAGGTTTTGATGTAAAGCTCTACATCACAGGAGGTGGAGGTGGGTTATATGGGTGGAAATACAAACGAACACTAAATAAAATTGTCAAAGAAAATAGTAAATGGGTAAGATTGTGTAAAAATCTATCTTACAAAGACTACATTAATGTTCTTGCCAAATGTAGATATGGTATTCACTGGAAAAAAGAACCATTTGGTATTTCAATAGCAGAAATGGTGAAAGCCGGTGCAATACCTTTTGTTAGAAGTGAAGGTGGACAAGTAGAGATAGTTGGAGAAGAAAATCAAGAGCTATTTTTTGATAATCAAGATGAAGCTGTAGATAAAATAATCACTGTTCTGAGTAACTCTGAAAAACAGAAAAAATTGCAAGCATCTCTTGAGCAGAGAAAATTCATTTTTTCAGCAGATAAATTTATGACTGATATGCGCCACGTTGTTAAAAATTATTTTGAACAATTTGTCTAAATAAAAAAGGCCCCGTTTTTTTTGAGCCTTGGTGATTTAGTATTGATGTTAATGTTGTGAGAATTTTACTCTAATGGAGACGAGGTTAATGTCCTCCTATAACTGCTCCTTATGGATGCTAGCAGCCAGAACAGATATTCCTTACATGATGCACACTATACCTCATTTAGTCAGGATGAGTAATTTTCCATTTACTGAAGTAGTGCTAGCAATAGATACAGCACCATTGTCTGGAGATCAGGTGATCGCGACCTGGTATTGGTACGATGGTTCAACTCAGAGATTACTGTAACAGGTTGATAAATGATGGTGTGGTTAGTCGGGTGGTAGATTTTAACTACTCCCAAGCATATCAGGCAAAAGTTTATCAGAAGCACTTTGGTAGCCCTATAAGACAAACTCACAACTACAAAGGTTATCCTATACTAGGAACGATTTTTCATATAGAGTCTAACCAAAGTGAGTATATGCTTCACTACGACAACGATATGTTACTCTACCAAAAACCTGATTATCCTTGGATAGACGAAGGTATTAAATTGATGCAAGAACATCCAGAAATAATTGCTGTTAGGCCACTAACAGGTCCGCCAACGAAAGATGGTATTATGTATCAAAAATTCCCTTACCAAAAAAATCCAGCTGGATTCTATAGCTTCAAGTTTTTTAGCAGTAGGGTTTACCTAATTAATCCTAAACGCTTTGATAAGTTGTTGCCTTTACCAATTTTGTGGCGTTCTTACCGCAGAAAGTATATGAATTACTTACCTTTGGGGGTGAAAACTCTATTAAACAGTATCACTGGTAAAGGAAAGTTAGATTCTTGGGAAGTTATGGTGTCTAATAAACTAGAGATAACAAAGTATATAAGAGCAGTTATGGATTCTCCCAAAGCATGGACAATTCACCCAAACACTCGCAGTCCAGAATTTTTCCCAGCTTTGCCGAAAATTATTGAGAAAATAGAACGGGGAGAGTATCCTCCTGAACAAGCAGGACATTATGATTTACAGTTAAAATACTGGCTTTAGCTAAGTCAGCTAAAGTTAATTACCACAATATTAATAATAAAACCAATAATTTATATCGCAAAGTCCTTGGTTAACTTCCCCTGGGAGAAGCCACAGGGTAAAAGCTACCTCACCGTGGTTTAGGGCGACTACTGTGCAGACGCAGGTTCTACACACAGCCCCTTATGAATCGGTAGGGTTAATATTTGCTAGTGAGCATTTTCAACTTCTTCTCTATTATCAATTAGAACAATACATATATGCTTACTCTACCAAAGTAGAGAGAAAATTATCATCAGCAAATATTTAGTAGTGGTGTACAAGTAGTGATTTTTGCAGTTTGCCTCCTGAGAGTGAAAGGGTTTTACTTAATTAAGATCGCAATCATCAAAGGACTACCCAAATATTAACGCTGGGATTTATGACAGGCTGTGTGCACAACCTGCGCCCGCACGGCATGCCCTGTCACACTGTGAAAGCGATAGCGTCACCGTCTGGCTTCTCCGGGGGAAGCTAAAACAATGTAGTTAATTTAACTTAAGCTAGCATGGAGAATTTAATTAAGGAAATACATCAATCTATGAGGCTGATAAAAAATGATATGATTCGTAAATACTATGACTTGAGAATAAATCGAGTTAAAGATCCATGGAAAGTCATGTTTAGAAAACAGCCGTATCAATTTATTCTAGTTCTTGGTCATACATACATATGCGCTCAGGCTCTTCATTGTTGAGTTCCATATTATGTTCTAATCCTGAAATTTTAGGATATGGAGAAACTCATACTCAATATTATTCTGAATTTGATTTGAAGAAATTAATGTTCAAAGTTTACTGGAAAGGCCAAGACTATCGCAATTGGCGAGACTTGAAAAAAATGAGAATGGATCATAAGTATATTCTAGACAAAGTTTTACACAACAATAAAATCATAGATGAAAACTTGCTCACTTCAGAAAGACTATACAGCATATTTATAATCAGAGAACCAAAGAGAACCATCCCTAGTATTCCAGACTTAAAGCCACACTGGAGTGAAGAAGAAGCATTAAATTATTATTTGAATCGCTTATTAAGTTTAGAAAGATATAGTAAGTTAATAAATAACAAAGAACGCAGTTTGCTGATTAGACACGATCAACTTATCAACGATACTGAGTTAGTTTTTAAAGCCTTGAAAAATTTTCTGGGAACAAAATTATAATTTTCTGAAGAATACAAAATAACCAGTAAAACAGGAATGCCAGGAATAGGCGATCAAAAAGGTAACATTAAAGCAGGTCGTATTGTCAGAGAATCTAGAAAATTAAACAAGGAAATCACCACAACTTCAGTTACCGAAGGAATTAAGCAATTTGAAAAAAGTTGCTCAACACTTTATGAGTATTGTAGCTACGTGAAAAATCCTAACTAAAGTTAAGATCGAGATAGCTAGAATAATAAAAGTTAGTGAAAAAAAATTATTGCCATGACCGCCAGTTAACAATTTATTATGGTAGTTAAATAAAGAGCAACTATTGCTCCCTTGTAGTTGATGAAAATTTTTAAGTTGATAGAGCAGAAGATTTTATCATACTATAAGGGTGATTTATATTCCTGATGTTTGCTGTTATATCTGAGGCTGAAGGAATGAAGAGACGATCGCTTTAGCCAACCAGATTATTATTCGTAAACTTAATATCCTTAAAGTGGTGATTCGATTTGTGATAGTCCTCTATGCAGATATGGATAAAGCAATTTCAATATTGTTGTTCAATACTTTCTTAGTATTGTAGCTTCAAGAAAAACTCAACTAAGGTTAAAAAAGAATAGACAGAAGAATAATATGACTCAAAAAATGATTGGCATGCTCACCAGCTACCCTGGTCTAAAGCAAAGTGATTGGCTATGGAAACAAACTCCTAATAGTTTTGGTAAATGGGAAAATATAATTATGCAGGCAGATCACCCTCGGCCAGATTTTTTGTTGATGTATCAGTTTGATTTTTCTCATAAGAAAGCTAAAAAGATCTCAAAATCATGGCGAGAGTATATTAAGGAATTATTCAAACCAAAGAAATCAGAACCTAGTATAGAAGAAAAGTTGCGTGGTGTTCCCAAGGAGAAAATTATCTATTTACTCAGAGAGCCGCCCTTGCAGAAAGTAGTAGAAAAACATAAAATTTTTTATGAACAAGCAAAAATCTATTGTGGTTATGTTTCTGGACCTGATGATTTTGCTCCAACACCAGATTATATGCCTGCTATTTGGTATGTTGGTAACTCCTTTAGAGAATTGAATGAAATGGGTCCCCCGGAGAAAGAGAAGACATGTAGTTGGATTACTTCCGGTATTAGTCGCACAGTTAATCATCGTCAACGTCTAGCATTTCTTCAGTTTCTCCTGGAAAGTGAGCTTGATTTTGATCTGTATGGCCGTGGTTTACCAGATTGGGCTAAAAATAAAGGAGAAGTTCAGAATAAGTGGCATGCAATGGCTCCCTACTACTATAATCTTTCAATAGAGAATTATGCTGAAAATGATTGGTATGTCAGTGAAAAATTATGGGATGCTCTACTATCTTGGTGCTTACCAATCTATTATGGTGGTTCAGCAGCTGATAAATTATTACCCCCTGGTAGTTTCTTGAGGCTACCAAGTATGGATGAGAGAGGGCTATCATACATCAAGGAAGTAACTTCTACTCCTGATGCTTGGCATGAGGCCAAGAATGCGATCGCTGAAGCCAGGCAGATTATTCTTCACAAACTCAATCTCCTCAATTGGTTATCTGAATTTGTCACAAAATTTTCCTGATGCAATTATTATAAAGCAAAGGAGTAACTAAAAAAATGAGTCGTGCGGTTCGTTTCTAGCAGGAACCCAACAAGCTCTAGAGCTTGTTAGAGGTGTATGGCTAGAGTCCAGCCCATGTGTTCCCACACATGGCGGATAACTGAGTTAAGAATGTGGGTGAAGCTAAAAGGCGAGGA
>JAJEAQ010000348.1 GCA_022822685.1 Trichodesmium sp. jk18x7bins.61 | reverse complement strand
CCTGAGTATTTTATACACAACTGACAATAGCATTGCTATAGTGATTATTAATCAGTAAATAATAAATAATCAAACAAAAAACTAATATTTTTCATATATAATAGTGTGGGGTTTTGATGCTCATAAAATATTAACGCAATTACATCAAAAAACATCTGAGAAGATATTGATATCTCAAAAAAAGAGTGATATGATACATAACAGTTAAGCAATCAAGGCTAGTGACACTAGCCTTCAAAAAATTGCTCTGAGTAAAATAATTGAAAATTTAAATACTCACCTAAAAAATTAGTGGAAAACCCTATGCCTGAACTGGAATGAAAACGGGCTATCCCTGATTTGTCAAGTTAGCAAAAGGCGAGGATTACACCTAAGCTAACTGTTTGGCGTTGCTTAGTAGGGGAATGAATTAGGCATCAGGACTTAGGAAATTTTCCCAGACTAGGGTTGCCTAAGCAAACAAATTCATCCCATAATTAACCAACACCAACTGTTTAGTAGGGTTTTGACTCATCCCCGGAGAATATTTCTCTGGTCAGCTAATAGAGAACTCCAAAAATTAAGTTTTTGCTAGGGTAGGGCAAGGGTTTCAGAATATTTTTTAGAGATGTCTAATGGAGAAACCTAGGCTATAAACCCACCCTAGGAAGCACGCGGATTGATATTGGAATCCCCTTGCTTTAGTCTAGAGACTAGTCAAAACTATCTTAATATCATGTTCGGTTGAATACTTATAAAGAAATAATTGCAAAAGAGGATGCTGTGCAATTGAAGATCCCTCTCCCAACTCCTTGATTTATCCCCCCGGCGTCCTCCTTTGAAGGGGGGGAACTAGAGGTTGTAGAGAGGGAAGTTTTTTATAACTAATTATCCGAGCCATATATTACTTAATATATGTATTAATTTTATCTACTTTAAGTATAAATAACTGCTGAAGATTAGGTAAAAATCAGCAAAAAACTATATTCAATCAAAACAGAAATACTCAAAAAGAAAAACTATTTATTGACTCAAGTCAATGACCAGAAAATCAATTTAGTACATCAAAGGGATGGTTATGATTACAGTGTTGATGTCATTTCCATTTGATTACTAAATACTATGTTTTACTACAATTTCATCTGATCTAATCAATAGACTAAAAATGGAAAACACTACCAGAGATTATCGTCATATCCAATTTTGTGAAGGTAATTCAAAAGTAAACATTCCTCAGCTAGTAGCATTATTTGATTCCGCAGCGTTATGGGCAAAAAATAGAAAAATAGAAGACTTAGAAATAGCTATTGCAAATAGTAACCCAGTCGTTAGTGTCTGGGATAATCAAAATATGATAGGTTTTGGCCGTGCTACATCAGACTGTATATATAGAGGTACAATTTGGGATATCGTAATTCACCCAAGTTATCAAGGTGGAGGATTAGGACGAAAGTTAGTTCAAACAATTTTAAGCCATCCACGAATGTGTCATGTAGAAAGAGTTTACCTGATGACAATCAACCAACAAAACTTCTATAAAAGAATAGGATTTGAATACGTTCACAGTACAACAATGATATTGTATAATCAACCAATGGAAAGGGAAATATGATTCACAACCAGAAATAAAGTATCACTACTGGCAACATAAAAGTAACAAAAAAAGATTACCTAAGAACTTTCAGTATTGTCTCTACTTATAGGAATAGAGCATTGAGTTCGATTAAAATTAGACCCCTCACCATTAGGAGGTGTTGTTAGTACTTCTAAACGTCCATTCATAATTCCTAAAAGAGTTTGATTCATTAACAACCTCATACCAGGAGAAAGCTGAAAATCATCACCTATATTTTTTTCAGCATTCTCCTCAAAATTGTGCTTGAGTAAATCCCAAGACTCATTCCATGCAATGACTGGGCGTTGCTCATCAATCCAAATCTGAACATAACCAGATTCCCATGCAGGATGAACAGAAACATTAATACTACCTTCGTCCATTTCTGCGATCGCTGTATCAATCAAACTCAACAACACCTGTTTGAGACGAGACTCATCTGCCAAAACATAAATATCTGGATTGGGTGGTGATATTTTCAAGCGAATACTACGATTAGCAGCTTGCAAATAAGTTAAATCCTCAATTACTTCAAACATTTTACTGAGCTGAAGTGGCTCTATTTTTAGTTTCTCAGTACCATGTTCTGTTTTTGCCACATAAATAATCTCATCCAATAACCCCAAAGTTTTCAAAGCCGAATTATAAGCTTGGTTAGCAAACTCACGCTCCTCCTCCGGATTATCTGCTAAATCAGAAATAATTAATTGCAGCGTACCAATAATACTATTAAGTGGCGATCGCAACTCGTGAGCAGTTCGAGCTAAAAAAACAGCCTTAAACTGACTCATTTCGGCAGCCATCTGGTAAGCAAGTTGAGTCTGTTTCAGTTGTTCTAAAATACTCTCTAGTTGTTCAGAATTGGATTCTTCAGGTGAAGATACTACAGAAGATACAGGCAAATTCCGATCTTTTTGCTTAAACCATAGTTTGTTACCTATTAGCCCTAGTCCTAATCCTAATGCTAAGAATAAAAAATCATTCCAGCTCATTCTACTAAAAAATAATAAATTTTTGAACTGTACTTTAAAATTGTAACTTTACCGCTCCCTGACGTAAAATTTCCCAACCACTCATTCCATTCCACTTAACAACAGTTGAAGGAACTCCAGAAGCTAACATCATTTCCTGATTATGAGGCAATAAAAGAATTAAAACATCTGGAAATTGTGCTTCAATTTCAGCCACCCGATTTAATGGAGGCTGGCCTGATAAATTAGCACTGGTAGTCGCTAAAGGCCCTGTTTGAGCCATGATTTCTCTAGCAATATCACAATTAGGTATTCTGAGTCCAATTGTCGTTGGAGCAACAGGATTCATTTCCCTAGGAAGTATTTCCGAAGCTGGCAACACCAAAGTTAACGGCCCTGGCCAATAATTATGAGCCAGTTCTTGCCATAACTGTAACTCTTCATCACTACCTTGGACATAAGGCCACAAAGATTCAGGAGTTGCCCCCATTAAAATCAAAGGTTTATCTTGACTACGACCTTTGGCTTGAAAAATTAAATCTGCTTTGTCAGGTCGAGCAGCTAATGCTGGTACAGTATCAGTAGGAAAACTAATTAAATTACCAGAGATTGCTCCCTGGACTAGAGTCTCAACAGATCGTAAACTCATTTCATTTTCGAGTAGTGGTGCATTTTAATTATTTTGGTAAGGGTAAAGTTAGGGTTTCATCCTCAGTTCAACATTACTATACAAGACTACCGATTTTCGAGGAGGGAAATTCCAGTGTATCTGTTAAACTCTCAAAACCTTAGCTCTAGAAGCTAATGAAAATAAAATGTTTTCTGTTTATCTCAAATAGGCCATAGCAAACCGACTAACTCCCTCCAGATCGGGAAAAATCTCCACCTGATGGTAAGAGTCATGACCTTGTAACATTTCAGCTACTGCTGCTTCTTGCCCAGCCATCATTTCTACTAACCAAACACCTCCAGATACTATATACACTGGAGCTGTTTCTATTAAATATTTAATACAATCTAGACCATCAGCACCACCATCAAGGGCTAGGTGAGGTTCATGTTTGCTCACCTCTGGTTGCAAATTTGAAAGCATAGCGCTAGGAATATAGGGAGGATTAGCCACCATCCCACTGAATTGACCTTGCAGATGTTCTAGTGGCTGCCACCAGTAACCTTGGTAGAAATGGATTCTGTTAGCAAAACCTAACCTCATGACATTCTGTTTCCCAATAGTCAAAGCTACTGGACTACAATCAACTGCATAAATTGACGCTTCTGTCAATACTTCTGCTAGCCCACAAGCGATCGCACCACTACCAGTGCCCATATCTACCCAGTTTCCTCGCCGGAGATTGGAAACAGCATTAGTAGCTACTACAACCAAATCAATTAAACATTCAGTTTCTGGCCTAGGTATTAACACCCCTGGGCTTACTTCCAAGGAAAAATTTCGCCAATAAGTAATCCCAGTTAGATATTGAAGTGGAACTCTATCATTCAATCGTTGATACCAAATATTAACTAACTCAACTATAGAGCGTCGCAATTGAATATTAGACTTGTTTTTAAAAGACTCTAGACGTAGTGTTAATAGATCTAGTCCAGCAAACTCTTGTAACAACCAATCAACTTCATTGATAGGAATACCAACCATCAAAGCATTAGCTTTAGCTTGATGATACCATTGCCATAGCTCTAAACCTGAAACTACCCACTCCGAGGGAAAGTCCATCTTTTAGCCTCCAAGAGTACTGCAACCAAATTAGAGATTATGGTCGTACAGAGAAAAGGATATATGGGTTTTCCCAATTGTTGATTTTTGCGTGCATTTTCTCTTATAATTAGGCCATTTTAAAATCAATGGAGTTAAAGCTCACCAATCTACTTATTCAGGCTTCCTGCTCCCTATTTCCTAATAGCCTAAAACTTTGTACCTCATCAAGTCAAAAACTGCGATGCTTATTGATTACCAGAATTACCAGATTGTTGTAGCTTTTGCATAAACTCTAAAGATTCCCGTGGTGGAATGAAAATAATTTTTTCCAGAAAAGGATCGCTATCCTTCTCTAAAGCATTAATTACAGCTTCAAGATTAACTACTTCAATCTTCACAGCAGAAAAAACATCAGGTTGTTGAGTCTTAGCCCTATCTAGCATTCCTTGTAAATCTTCTTTGTTAAAAAACATAGGAATAACTTGCTGTTCCCCGCGCTGAATGGTCAAATATCCATTATCAGGTCCTCCTTTAGCAATAAATAAAGGTACTCCACTAAATTGATTCACTTCTTGACCATTCTGCTGAAGTAAAGCCTTAGCAGATTCAACCTGCCTTCTAATTGGGACATAAGTAAAACGTAGTTTTTGACCATCCTTCTGAGTGCCGGCTTGACTCATTTCATAAACTTCACCCAAAGACACAGGTACAACCTTAACTGTAGCTGCCAACTCAGGATTTTCTACTTTTAATTTTTCCACAAAAGCGTCTGCGTCGTCCTTGCTAATAAAAATTCCTGCTACAGAAGAATTGTTTGTACCATCTTCTTGTTTAATAGAAGCTACAAGAGGAGAGCCATTTTGATCTGTGATTGTGAATACAGGCACAGGAGTTAACTTCTGCAATACTTCTTCCTCAGAAAGTGCTAATGCAGACAGATCTTTCTGGAAAGGAGTAATTAAAGTGCTAGCGACTATTCCTAAAACCACACTTAAGCGAACTAATGATTTCATAAAATCTCCAATTTAAAAAAAATCTTGCAGTCAAAACAATATTATGAACATCAAATACGTAGAAGTGAAAAAATCAGTTTTTTTTGTCTCACATGGCATCAAGGATAAATTCCCTGTTTTTTAAAAGCCGACCTAGCAAGTCTATTAAAATATTGATTCCATAAACTATTTTTATATTGTTCAAAACATCTATAACAATTGCTCCTAATTAAGAGCTGATTTGTCAAGTCAATATTAAGAGACTGAGTACCTTGCAAGACAAGGGTTTAAATAAATCTAGAGAGCTATATCTCAAGTTTTTGAAAGCTCTATTATCAGATCAGTTTACAAATCAAATTACTTCATAGCCTTGATTGAAACCAAAATTATGAAACTTATGAGTTATTTATTGAATCTCAATCATAAAATTCAACTATTTAGTTATTTAATTCCATCGATTATAAATCTAAAAAAGTCATTATCCGATCTAAAATTTACTACTCGTTGGACTTAAGCCAAAGGGATTCTAAGCTGATACTAAGGAATAGGATAAATCCTCATTGCTTCATTTATCCTGAGCTTACCACAGATTAAAACTGTGGGGGCGAGTCAATAAATACCTACAAAGTCAGTTCAGGTTAACCCCATGCTTCTACTTAATTATCGGATGGTACTTGCTACTCCATTACAGTTTACATTGACATACTTGTTGTTTGCTTTTAGATACAAACAACAAATGGTGTTTTTTCTGAAGGTTGAGAATCATCCGCCTGTAGGGTTGGTGCTTCTTTGCTTGGAAGCTAAATCCAATCTGCAGAACCGAGTTTTCACTATCACTATAGTTCAGTAGAACTCACAATCCAAGAAAGAAGCTTGGCTTGTATAGTTTGATTCTGTTTCTACAGTTAGAGTCGACGCCCGATATTATTCGGGGCGCCTCTCCTTCAGAACCGGACGTGAGACTTTCGCCTCATCCGGCTCCTGGTTAGTCTGAGTTCTCACTCTGCTCATGTGTTCATAGTGATGACAGTGGTT
>JAJEAQ010000156.1 GCA_022822685.1 Trichodesmium sp. jk18x7bins.61 | reverse complement strand
GGTATAGGCGCTTCTGGAAACTGGCTTTTTGTAGGAACAAGTGATCATGTTAAGTCCGCTGCTCATCTCTTCATTTACCGAAGACAAGAGGGCGAGTATAAGCTGCATCAGCTCATTGCTCCTGATTACAGTGAGTCTTTTGAGAGAACGGACATATATAGAGTATTGGTAGAAAACGATGTTGCCGTAGTATGGATGAACGGGCGGACTACTTATGGTCGTCAGTTCTACTACTTCGTGAACATTTACCAACTTATACAAGACACATGGCATAAAACTCAAACTTTAAGGCCTTTCAGGCTTCTTTACGGACTATCTTTCGATGGCAACAGGCTGGCTTTTAATGCTGGTGACTCATCGCCTCAGGATACATGTTGCACTTATAAGTTGATTGAAAAGGATCCTTCCTATTTCCGAAAGTCCAGTTAGTCTCCCGCTCTCCCGTCAGGGGAGCGTCAGGCTAATACTTTCATCTCCTCATTCTGGATGAAAGTTGTAATAAATTTCCGGACATAGGCCACATGGACTTGTGAGGCCGGCTCCAAAGATCTGCTTCTCCCTGGGGCATCCAGGAGGAGTGTTTATAGTCGGAACTTCTGCTTATGAAGTTCTGACTTTTTTTTGTCCTCAACACCCTTGGTTATTGAGCCTCCCCACAAAATAGTCTGCTCTTGAGATGGAAGCGATCGCAGATCGTTAAACTCGCGCCAGGAATGTGATAATTCTACCCATTAAGGTTAGGACATCCCTATGCATGCCTCTTGACGGTAGCAAAAGTTATTTCTCTTTCCAGGCCTGGCACTGAGAGACTGTTTGTCAAGCCAATATTTATATAGCTAAAGTATTTAATTCTGATGGGTTACGGCGGACAGCTAAAATTCGGCTCAGTACAAGGAGATATTTCTACCTCACCCATCCTACCTCTGAATTTACAGCACTTTTCATCTTGGTGGGGCACATGATCAAAACTGAAACCCTTGTAGGGACCTTCTATAGAGCGTCCCTGAGTGTGGTCTACTATAATGAAAACTGCTGTAATCTGAGTTTTACAAACAATCTCTGATGCCTTAAAATTTGCTACCCAAAAAAGTTTGGGTTTTTATAAAAATAGCAAAACTTCCTCAAAGCCTTTTTCGGGATTGACTGACTGCTTTTATGTCAAGGGCTGTATTAGATGTTCCATAGAACTCCCTACATTTTTTACGAAGTTTTATCCCTCGAACAATTGTAGCGATCGCCTAGATTGATATGGGCTATGTATAGCGTCTTTGCCTAAGTCTTGATTAGATCATGGTATTCCTTACCTAATATCCCATAGATAAACCAATCCGCTTCAACTTTTCATTTATTTCCAAAACCCGCACTTTTACCACCTGTCCCACTTTCACAACTTGCTTTGGAGCCTTGACAAAATAGTTTGCTAATTGAGGATATGTACTAACCCATCTTGATGCACGCCCACATCAACAAATGCACCAAAATTAGCGACATTAGTAACTATTCCTTCTAACTCCATTCCTACTTCTAAATCTTTAATACCTGCTTTGAATTTTGCATACTTAAATTCTGCCCTGGGGTCACGTCCTGGTTTTTCCAATTCACTAATAATATCTTTTAGGGTAGGCGCTCCAATTTGAGCAGTAACATATTTTTTTAAATCTAGAGATTTCACTTTTTTTGAGCTCTCATTACTCTGATTAATAGATACACCTAAATCTTGAGCGATCGCCTGCACAATTGAATAACTTTCTGGATGTACCGCCGTATGATCTAGAGGATTTTCACCACCACGAATCCGCAAAAATCCGGCACAAAGTTCAAAAGTTTTTTCTTCTAATTTCGGCACTTTCAACATAGCTTGACGATTCTCAAAAGCTCCTTTTTCATTAAATTCAATTTTGTACTTTTGAATTAACTGCTGAATAGTCGTAGTAGCTGCTTATTTTTCTTTCGCTGATTGATGAGGAAATATAGGTTGATATTCTAAAAAATTACCTGTTTCATCTAACACAGCCACCAGGCAACCAGTTCGAAATCCAGGGTCAATTCATTCCTAAGGTAGGTTTCATCCCTGCCGGCGCAGATAATAATAATTCTCTGAGATTAGTCTCAAAAGTTTTAATTAACTCCATATCTGCCTCAGCCTTCTTTTGCAATCGCACTTCAGTGATCAAAGAATTTTTCATCAAACGACTAAAAGCATCTTTGAGCATTTCCTGATCAAAATCCTTGACTTCCTTAACTGTGGTATGAATTTCTACATCTGCCAAATAAGACAATACAAAATCCCGGTCAAAATCCAATTCTAAACTTAACACTCCCTCAGCTTCTCCTCGTAACAAAGCCAGCATATTATGAGAAGCAATATCTTTAACATTTACGCGAAAATCACGGTACATTTCAAATTTAGTCGTACCTTCTGGGTAATCATCTTTAATTTGGGAAGTAAAACAGCCAGAGTCAAGAAAATATTCTCTAATATAAGCTCGTGACTCAGTTTTTTCTGTTACTGTTTTTGCCAAAATATCAGCTGCTCCTTGAATAGCAGCTGGGATATTTTTTACTCCTCTTTCCTCAGAAATATATTGAATAGCTTCCTTTTCCAAAGAGATAGATTTTGCTTGAGGGTGATTCAGAGACTTAATAGAATCTGCCAAAGGTGCCAAACCTTTTTCTCTGGCAATAGTAGCCTTAGTTATACGTTTTGGTTTATAGGGAGGATAAAGATCTTCTAGTTCATTTTTTTGTAGACATGACTCAATTTTTTCCTGTAGTTCTGTAGTGAGTTTGCCCACATCAGCAATTGCTTTTAAAATCACCTTTTTTCTTTCTTCTAGTTCCTGAAGATAAGTAAATCTATCCCAAATCTGACGCAGTTGAGTTTCATCTAGAGAATTCGTATATTCTTTGCGATCGCGAGCTACAAAGGGAATAGTTGCCCCTCCTGTTAAAAGTTCGAGGGCTTTTTAATACTTTGAGAATTAATATTCAACTCTTGAGCTAGGATTTTATTTATGTTCAGCATTAGCAATCTATACAAATATATTTTTGATTATTTTACTTTGGTATTACCGTTTCTCCTGAATAGTGTAACTAACTACCTCTTTCCCTCAACCACCGTTTTATTCCCCCAGCCCCCTGCTGGGGGGGAGTAATACCAAACCCTCTTCTCAAACTTCCTTACCCAACAGAAGGTATGTCTGTAATTACGTTAGCGTCAGGTAGGCCTCAGCAAACGACAGGGTAGTAATTTAAAGCTGGTTTTTCGTTTCTCATGCTTGAGATATGAAAACTGCACCTATTAGAGCTGATTCATAAACTAAATCTGTAAACTAGCTAGTTGTCATGAGGTGAATCAAAGCTCCATAAATCATTGCTTCACTCATATCTGAATACACTTTATAATCTTTGCTTAAGCGCCTAAATCGATTTAACCACTCAAATGTGCGTTCAACAATCCACCGTTTGGATAGTTTCTCAAAAGTCTTGATGGTTGCTCGCTCATTTCCACTCCCACTTGTTCGCCACAAACTTGCTGAAGTGCAGTAGGGAAATTCTGACCATAATATCCTCCCTCAGATCACTTCTAGTTTGGACAACTTATCCCTGGCCTCGTTCAGCACAACTATCGCCCCCAATCTTTCGGAAGCATTTGCTTCAGTTAGCAAAACACCAATTAATAGTCCTTGAGAGTCTACAACTATATGGCGCTTACGCCCTTTAACCTTCTTTCCACCATCGAAGCCGTAGAGCTGCCCCTTTTTTTCTGTTGTTTTGACTGACTGAGAATCAGCGATCGCTACACTAGAATGTTCATCTGTTTGTAATTCAGCTCGTAGTTGTTGGCGAACTCGATCAGGCATTTTTTGTCATATACCACGACGTTGCCATTTCTGAAAATACCTGTACACAGTAGTGTAAGGTGGCAAGTCATGGGGCATCATTTCCCATTGACATCCAGTTCGTTGTACATAGAAAATACCATTAAGAATCCCCCGAACATCAACCTCAACGGGATGACCAAATCCTTTAGGTTTAGGTAGCAGGGGCTTGAGTAGTTGCCACTCTGAGTCACTCAGGTCCCTTGGGTATGGCTGACGTTGAGGGTTAGGGTTCCCGTAGCGTTGCGTAGTAAATCCCAGGCAGACGGCTCATTGGTAACGAATATCTATATACTTAAATTGATCCTAACATTTAATTTTACTTGGACAATACTTTCTTGAGATTGTCTTTATAAATCAGATATAAAGCAGTAAAAATAACTGCTAAAATTAATGATCATAATTGAAATGAAAATTTAGCAAAATGGCTACTTTAAAATTACGACGCTCCGAAAATATTACTGGTAATATATATGTTGATAGTACCTGTATAGATTGTGATACCTGTCGCTGGATGTCACCAACAGTTTTTCATAGAATTGGAGAAAAATCAGCAGTTTATCATCAACCTACAAATGAGGCAGAAAAACGAGAAGCAATGCAAGCTTTGCTATCTTGCCCCACCAATTCTATAGGTACAGTTGAAAGACCAAAAGATATAAAAGAGATTCAGCAAACTATTCCGATTTTAGTCGCGGATAATGTTTATCACTGTGGATATCATTCAGAAAAATCTTTTGGTGCTGCTAGTTATTTTATTGTGCGGCCTGAGGGAAATGTTTTAGTTGATTCACCCCAGTTTCTGACTCCACTGGTAAAGCGTTTAGAAGAGATGGGAGGGATTAAATATATGTATCTTACCCATAGAGATGATGTAGCAGATCATCAAAAATTTAGAGAACATTTTCAATGCGATCGCATTCTCCATACTGATGAAATATCCTCTAGTACCGTTGATATAGAAATCAAGTTAACTGGCACAAAGCCGATTTCTCTAACTCCAGATTTATTAATTATTCCTGTACCTGGTCACACTGAGGCTCATACAGTATTGCTATATCAGAAATTCTTATTCACTGGTGATCATTTAGCTTGGTCTAGTCAGTTAAATCAACTTTATGCTTTTCGTAGCTATTGTTGGTATTCTTGGTCAGAACAAATTCAATCTATGGAAAAACTAATTCGTTATAGTTTTGAGTGGATATTACCAGGCCATGGCCGCCGATATCATGCTGATACAGAAACTATGGGGCAACAGTTAGAAAAGTGTATTGCTTGGATGAAAAAATCTTGAAGTTATATCAATTTTATCTAGTAGGTGGGGTTAAGCGCTAGGGTTAGGGAAGCTTATCCGTAGGTTTAACCCCAAATAATTCTCCAGAAATGAGGTTAAAAGCCTTGTCAAATCAAGGTGAAAATCTATTTTTTGTGGATGTGTAACAAAAAAACTTAGATGATGTTGGGTTTCTATTCTTCAACTCAACCTACGCCTATTTATCGCTCTCACCCCTCCCTCACCCTCATTTTCTCGAACTTCTTCATCGAGTTTCCCTACACCCAAGTGTGGAATTCTTCCCACCTAACCCACCCTACATCAAGGCTTAATATTTTATTTATA
>JAJEAQ010000666.1 GCA_022822685.1 Trichodesmium sp. jk18x7bins.61 | reverse complement strand
CTCTAGAGCTTGTTGGGTTCCTGCTAGAAACGAACCGCACAACCCATTTGTTTAGTGTAGGCAGAACCAATCAATAAATTATGATTGGATTGAACACTAATTTTGTAACTAGCGGAACGTCCGCCACGTCCATTACCATTTTGCCTACCATCTAAGTGAATACCCTCAGCATCAATCAAAGCATTCAAAAACTTCATCATGTTAACTCGATCAACACCATTTTTAGTAACGGTGTAGTAGCCACATTCTCTAGCTTTTTCTTCCTTACTTAAATGGTCTAACTCTTTTACTTTTTTAATCAAATCTGCTCCACATAAGGGTTCTGGATTTTTCTTTTTAGCCATATTTTCAGTCCTAGAATATTTGACTACAGTCATCAGCTATAGTTTCTTGGCAAGTTTTAAGTTCCAAGAAACTATAGCTTAATGTTTACTCGTCAAACTATATTACACTAATTATGTAAATATTTCACATATTTGATCAATTTTTTTAAGGCAATAATATGAAAAGAGGTGTTGATTACAATTAGCAATCATCCTTATAGTGTGTAGTATCAGCATTGAGCGATCAACTATCAACTATTAACTAGTTTAGTTGAAAGGCCCTTTGATGTAGTTACAGCTATAAATAGCTTAAGTCCCTTTCGATTAAGTAAAATACAATGAAGTTAACTACTCGTGGACATTATAGTGTTAAAGCACTTTTAGATTTGAGCTGACAACGAAGTAATACTCCAGTATCTGTAAAAGAAATAGCACTACGTCAAGACCTACCTGTAGCCTACCTTGAAAAGTTACTAATGGAGATGCGCCGTGCTGGTTTAGTTATATCAGTTCGTGGATCTCAAGGAGGATATCAACTAGCTAAATTACCTGCTCAAATATCTTTAGGACAAATACTAGAATCTGTTGGTGAAACAATCGAACCTTTGTCTAGATATTCTCCTGATAGTAATCAAGCAGAAGACTGGGTTACTTATTCTATCTGGCGTAGGCTACATAAAAAGCTTTCTGAAGCACTTTACAATATTTCCCTAGAAGACTTATACTATGATGTTCGTAGCT
Source organism: Trichodesmium sp. jk18x7bins.61 (assembly GCA_022822685.1). Classification (GTDB taxonomy): domain Bacteria; phylum Cyanobacteriota; class Cyanobacteriia; order Cyanobacteriales; family Microcoleaceae; genus JAJEAQ01. Next base: position 2,713 of record JAJEAQ010000666.1, on the reverse strand, counting down.
GGCAAGCTGTAGTAGGAGAAGAAGCAAGTTTTGTGATTTAGTTTTTAATCACTTCACTACAAAGTTGTAAGGGTTAATCACCAGTAGATGATTTATCAAGATTACTAATTAAAATCAACTTAATAATTATTCAATTCCTGTGAATGCCAACTATCCTCTAATTATTCTGTTTATAGCTGCTTGCTTAGATTATTTGATCGGCGATCCTTGGGGTTGGCCACATCCTGTAATAATTATCGGTAGAATAATTACTCTTTACAGTCAACTGATTTTTAAACTCAGTAAACATCATAAAAATAATTTGCCTGCACTTATACTGAGATTAGCAGGTATCTTGCTGGCGATCGCTGTTGTTTTTGGTAGTGGAATTATCAGTTGGTTAATTATTCAAGCTTTACGAATAAATTTTGTCCAGTTTCCTTTATTAACAGTAATATTAGAGAGCATTCTATTAGCTAGCTGTTTTGCTGCGAGAAGTTTAAGTAATGCAGCCCAAGAGGTACTTAAAGCCTTAGAAAGAGGTAATTTAATTCAAGCATGTCAAAAGTTAAGTTTATTTGTAGGTAGAGATACAGAAAATTTATCAATTCCAGAAATATTTAGAGCAGTTTTGGAAACAGTTACGGAAAATGCTACAGATGGAGTAATAGCACCATTATTTTATGCTTTAGTTGGAGCAATGATACCTGGTGTAGGTAGTGTACCTTTGGCCTTCGCTTACAAGGCTGCCAGTACATTAGATTCGATGGTAGGTTACAAAGAAGCACCCTATAAAGATCTAGGATGGTTTAGTGCCAAGCTAGAAGATGTTTTAACTTGGTTGCCCTGTCGCTTAAATGTGCTGACTATAGCTTTCCTCTCTGGCAAGCCTCTGTATGTTTGGAGAATATGTCAAAGAGATGCAGTGAAAGACTCTAGCCCTAATTCTGGTTGGAGTGAGTGTGCCTATGCTGCAACTTTAGGGGTACAGGTGGGTGGAATCAACTTTTACAAGGGAGTGATGAAAAACAAACCTCTATTAGGAGAGCCTATTGATCCAATTACACCGGAAACTATTCATCAAGCATTGCGTTTAACCCGATATTGCTTTCTAATTTGGTTGGGGTTATTTTTGATCTGTTATAGCAGTACGTTCTTTGGTTAGGGCAATCAATCTTGGTTGAAAGGCAAGAGGCAAGAGGCAAGAGGCAACAGAGGGATGTCCTAACATTAATGGGTAGCGTTATATATGATTAGAGGGGAGATAGGAGCCTCACGACTCCTACCTCCCATTCAAAACCGTGCATGAGACTTTCGCCTCACACGGCTCCTAACTTAACTAACCCAGTTGTCATGGGCACAGTCTTCTTCTACCAGAATTAGTATGTCGTCAACCCATTGATAGTTCTTTGGTAATTTATGACCTCTAAACTTAGGCTTTAGACTGCCATCTCTGGCTGTTTTTTTGGTTGTGGCAATGGTTATGTAATAACTGTAAGTTTTTGTGTTCATCCTTTCCGCCTAGTGACTTGGGGATGATGTGGTCGATTTCTATATGGTCATCGTGATGAAAGTGTTGAGCGCAGTAATTACATTTGCCATCTTGTGATTTAAGTAGTTTTGCAATACGAGTTAGGGTAACTATATAGAAACCCCTTCTTTTACTCCTACTCCAGTAAATCCAATCCCCATTAAAGGGTGTATGATCGTCTTTGACTAATGTGTGTCGGGTTATTTTTGTTTCAGAGTGTTTTAGGAGTGTTAATCCTTTTTTGGACTGGAATGTCCATTTCCCGTATTTTCCATCACTAAAGTATTTTTTGAGTTTCTGGTAACTAGCCTTTCCTGTTCTTGAGACTGTTCATGCTCTTAGGAGTTGCCAAACATAATTGTCTAAGCTACTAAATGTTTTCTTGGAACATACCCCTTTGAATAATTACACCATCCCCTGATTGAAGGGTTTAAATGTTTGATGAGCGACTCTTGGGGGGCTGTTTTGTGTGCTTTGACTATGGATTTGATTTCTGCCTTATGAGCTTTGACTGCTTTGTTACTTGGTTTAATTAAGGTTTTAAATCCTAGTAATTCACCATGTTGTGTTTTACCAGAGTGATGTTTTTCTACTGGATATTGCTTAATGTTGAAATCTAAGAAGTCAAATCCTGGTTTTTCTTCTATTCCATTGATTTCTATTCTATTGAGGGTGTGACATATTTTTGTCTTTTCCTCTTTAAGTTCTAATCCTATAGGTTTTAACCATTCTTGGATGGCAGCCTTGTATTGCCAAATGATTTCTAATTCCTTGTGGATGACTACGAAATCATCGGCAGATCTGATGAGCTGAGGTTTGTAGTTTTTGATTCGTTTTCCGTTTCTCGTTATGGAGTTAGGAAACATATCTTGTATATCCCTGCTCATTCGTTAGAGTCGACGCCCGATATTATTCGGGGCGCCTCGACTTCAGAACCCCCTGTGAGACTTTCACCTCATCCGGCTCCTAGTTAGTCTAGGATTTCTCCAAGCTCATGTGTTCATAGTGATGACATTGGCTGTGGAGTGCCACAAGGTTCCCTGGCTTCCAGTTGTTATGGTGGCCATCCTTATGGTGTAGTTCTACCTTATTTCCGGGCATAAACCGTAATCCACAAGCCTCACATGTATAGTCCTGTTTCTTCAAGACTTTTGCGGTTTCTCCGTCATAGAATTTTGATTCCCGTTTCGCCCAATATATAAA
>JAJEAQ010000536.1 GCA_022822685.1 Trichodesmium sp. jk18x7bins.61 | reverse complement strand
ACACTCGTACAGATGTTCTGCACAAATTTCAACCCCGCCGGGGCGGGGGAGGTCTGATTCACAGAATTATTCGCGAGAAGCAAGTAATAGTTTGGGAAGATTTGAATGTGTCAGGTATGGTAAAAAACCAGAAACTGTCGATAGCAATCAGTGATTTAGGTTTGTCTGGGAATCTCCACGCCGTAGGGCCGGAGAGGATGTCAAATAAGTCCGAAGTAATCGAGTTTTGTAACGTTTTGCATTTACGTGCCCGAACAGAGTGCAAAGTTCGAGTGCCTGTCTACCCCATGGGTTGAGCCCAAAGTCACATTATTTTACGTTTTGTAGCGGGGTTAATGCTACTATTAATAGATCATTGATGGTAGAAAAGCTCCTGCAGGTTCGTTATACAGGCCGAGGCTCATTAACGTTTCGGTTTGGATGAGACGCAGGCCGTGGTTCAAACACCAATGGAACAGATCGGCGTTACGCATTGGAATATAGAAGCCTGACCCAACAAAGGCTGTAGCTGCCCCAATTAAGGCCTTTAAATCCTCATTATTCTCGCCAACAGCGTGGCCAAAGAAGCCAATTTCGGTGGCGTAGCCCGATACGCGCCCATCACACTCAACAAGCCTTGCCTTACCCCTCTCGACAGCTCCTCTTAGTTCGCCCGCCCGGTAATGACCATGAATGCGATAGCAGAGTTGATTACACGCAGCCAGATCGGCCTTAGTCGCTGGACGAACAGTGCGACCAGGTATCTTCAAGCCGAGTGGCTGTCCTTGAAGGTTCGCCAGTGGCTCACGCACATTAAAGCCAAGTTTTGTATACAAGGAAAGTGAGCAACTGTTATATGCAACTTGAAGGATCCGCACACCGGCGCAGCGTTTCTCGTATGCCCGCTGTAAAACATTTTCCATCAGGCGACGACCAACCGACCCATTTTGTGCAGCTGGGTCTACCGAAATAGGGCCAACTCCGGCGATCGTTTCGCCTTCCCACAAAAAGTTGCTGCCGACGACGCGTCCATCCTCAGTCTCAGCCACAACCGAATAAACCGCCGGGTCTGCTAAAATTTCAGTCAACATAGCCACCCCAAACTCCACAGAAGGAAAGTCAGGTATGAAGCCGTGCCGTTCCGCAATGGCACGGAATGCTTGATACAGAATGGTGCCACAGGGGATTGCGTCGTCGGGCGTTCCACCACGCAGCATTACCAAAGATGCTTGTTCAAATACTTTGTCCATGATGAAAAATCTTTCCAGGTACTGAGCTGATATAGACGAAAAACCCAGCATGATTGAAAAAACTCATATTCAATCTGCTAGTATCGTTGGTGCAAAAAGAATGGCGATGGTATTAATTTGCTACTGGGAGCCTCCTTAATCCTTCAGCATTTGGGTATAGTAGTATCGCTATTTTTTATACATTAATGATCATACAATACAGGATATCAATGATTATTAATCAAGACTTGAGTCTGTAATTGAATTAATGGAAAACTTTTTTCTCAGCATGAAAAGCTAGAATCCACATTGAGCACAAACAATGCGATCGCCCATCCTCAGCCAGTAGAAATATCTTTTCGTACTCACCATAATTTTAGTTTCCACCGCACCCCACCAGAATTAAACACTCTAGCTATCTTAATATTTGTTTTACAAACAGTCTTTGATTCTCTCTCTCAACTAAAACTAAATAGTTGGCGTCAAAAAATACTCTAACATTCTAATTTCAGTCCCAAATCCAAAACTAATCTTGAGCGGTAAGATCTGGGAATCCTTGAAAAGTCAATTTACAGCTAGAAATCTTTTCTGTACTTACCGAAAGTTCATTGATGATATCTGTGAAATCTTGTTGTAATTTTTGAGTCAAAGTAATCGGAAAATCCAAATCTATTTCCAGATTTTGGACTACCATTGCCAACTCTGCAAAATTAACTTTTTGAGTAGTCCGTTCTATAACTGATAATTTAAAAGCAGAAGTTTCATAAGTATTTTGTGCCTGCATTGCTAATTTTATACGTTCATGTATATGATAAATTTCGGAATCTAATATTTTCCATTTATGTAAAATTTGTTGATATCTTTGGGTAAGTTGATCTAAATTATCTGTTGTGGGGTCAGGATTATTTTTTTTTTCTAACTCTAACAAAGCTAAGTGTACTTGAGCTAAATAAACAGGATCCATTTTTGCGTATTCTAACTGTTTTTCTGTGAGTGGGCGTTTTCCCCAATCACTCCCTTGTATTTCTTTATCTATATCTTGAAAATTACTTAATTTTTCAGCTAGTGTTTTCAATTTTAAATTTGGTAGTGGCAAAATATAATAGGGTAGTTTTTTAGCTATTTCCCAAGTACAAGTAATATTTTTAGCTTGGCTTTTGCCCAGAAACCTAAGATCATATCTAGCATTATGAAATACCTTCTCAATGTTAGGATTGACCATAATTTTATCGATCAAAAATTTGCTTAAATCAGGACAATCTAAAACATCAAAAATATAAACATCATCACCTGTAAAATCTTGGGAGTTAGCTAATATTTGAATTAAAGATATCCTAGGTTTGGAAGTATTATAATCCGCTATTTCTGTATCAAGCCAAAGTAGATGAGCCGTAGTTAATTGCTCAATAACAGTCTTAATATCATTACTATCTCTCAAATAAAACATAGAATTTCTCCAAAATTTCTGCAACAATGAATCAATAAACTGTACTGTCTGGCATCGTAGCTCCTGCTAACTTGGTATTTCCTAAATCTACCCCAGATAAAATTGCCCCCCTTAAACTAGCCCCTCTTAAATCAGCTCCATCAAGGTTAGCTTCACTCAAATCAGTCTTCCATAAATACGCCTCTTGTAAACAAGCGCCACTAAAATCAGCTTTCCACAAATTAACTAAATTAAGGTTAGCTTTACTCAAATTAGCATCAGTCAAAATAGCATAAGATAATTCTGCTCTCATTAAAACTGCTGCATTCAGATTACAAGAAATTAATACAACATCTTTCAGATTATAGCCATTCATAATTGCCTCTTTCAAATCAGCCAAAGTTAAATCAGCACCACTCAAGTTTGTAGCAGTTAAATCGGCACTAGAGAAGTTAACAAACTTCAAGTTAGCTTGATTAAAATTTACCCCATTCAAATCCATTTTATGTAAATCAACTTTCATTAAATGTGCTTTACTAAGATTAACTCCTGTGATCACAGCACCTTGTATAAAAGCTTCATTAAGTCTGGAGTTACTCAAATTCGCCCAACTTAGATTAGCTCCTTTAAGATTAGCAGAACGTAAATTAATACCACTAAGATTAGCTCCACAAAGATTCACATCTTCTAGATTAGCAGCTCTCAAATTTGCACCTGATAAAATAGCACCACTTAATTTGGCACCAGATAACTTTGACTTAACTAAAAAAGCTCCTTCTAGATTGGTTTTTGTCAAGTCAGTATTAACAAGTTTCCCCTTTCCTAATTTGACAAAACTCATATTAGTGGAGTAGATAAAAGCATCAGACAAATTTGCTTCATTGAGAACAGCTTTAGTGAAATTTGCACAAGCCAAAGAACAACCAGTAAAATTAGCTTTTTCTAGATATGCCCTCTGTAAATTTGCACCTACTAAATTTGTTTGGCCAAAATCTCTTTCTCCGAGAGTATATCAATTCTTTAATTCTACAACATCCATTTCTAAATTTTTCCTTAAACATCTAACAATTTAATATGTGAATATACTCAACTAGATTTAGTTATATATAGATAGATTTTGTGTAAGACTTTTGAAGAGAAAAATAATAGAAACACTGCTAATTATAATTTAACACTTTACGTTAGCAGTAACAAGACTTTTAAGGAAAAGTTGTACCATTAGGCATAATTGCTCCTCTCATATCTGCATCCCTTAAATTAGCTTTATTGAGCTTGGCGTCAATTAAAACAGCTTTAATCAATATTGCTCCTGTCAGATTTGACCAACTTAATTTAGCCCGAAATAAATTAGCCCCAGTTAGATTAGCTCCTCGTAAAGTAGTCCAACTAGCATTAGTAGTTCGTAGTTTTGCTCCACTTAAGTTAGCTTCACTCAGAGTTGCTCCAATAGTATTAGATTTGCTCAAATCTGCTTCAGTCAGATTCGCCCCACTTAACATTACTCCACTCAGAATTCCATTAGTTAGATTGGCTTCTTGCAAGATTGACTCATTCATCAAAGCATTTGTTAAATTTGCAGATTCTAAATTGGAACCACTTAAAGTAGCTCTAATCAAATTGATACGAGTCATGGTAGATTCTATTGACATACTCACTCCGTGGCGCTGACGCGACAACGCGGGATTCTTCTTGAGCAGGGAGCCGACAGGCTCAAAGATGTAATTTTGAGCTCTGGCCCTTGAGAATTCCCTGGGCAATGGAATGTTCTCTATTTGATAATCTGT
>JAJEAQ010000077.1 GCA_022822685.1 Trichodesmium sp. jk18x7bins.61 | reverse complement strand
TTCTTGGCTGACTGATGGATTTGGATTTCTGTTGAGATTATTTCGGATTTACCTTGTTGTGTTATTTGAAGTTTTTGAAGTGGTTGAGGCACCTCGCCGTAGAAAGGGATGGTTATCTGTTCTGCGGTGAGGGTTTTGTTTCTACATTTTAAGGCTATTCCATCCTTAAAATCATTCACTTACCTTTTTGGTTACAGCCTGTCAGGGATAATTTGGCTGTTCTTTGAGTAACGCAGTTTAATCAATAACTTAGTCTGTGTTCATCTTTCTATTTCTCCTTCGACTACTGATTAATTCCTTTCAGCTATGGCTATTAGGCTGCATTCCATCCTACTAGGATGTGACGTACCGTTCTTGTGACGGGTTACTCTACGTTGGCGAAGCCAAGCGGCAGCTACAGGGTTTGGGGTAGAAATCCCTCATAGACTTGAGCCTGTCGGCTCCCTGAAAGGTGTCTCAATTCAATTGACCAGTTCAGGTCGCGCTTCCTCTTCATTGGTATCATCTAGGTTAAATTCCTCTTCAGCTCCTTCATCATCATAATCTTCTTCATAGTCTTCATAGTCTTCATAATATTCTTGAGCATCTACTTCCAGTTGACCATAACGACCTTCATAAATAGCATCAGCAAACTTACCTACTATAAGTTTTATTGATCGAATAGCATCATCATTTGCTGGAATTGGAACATCAACTTGAGTAGGATCACAATTTGTATCTAACAAAGATACAATCGGAATATCTAACTTTTGACATTCCTGGACAGCATTATACTCTCGTCGTTGGTCTACTATTATTACTCCGTCTGGCAGGCGACGCATATTTTTGATACCTCCCAGATATTTTTGCAGTTTAGCCGTTTCACGACGGAGAACTGAAGCTTCTTTTTTCGGGAGTAATTTTATTGCACCACTTTCTTCGCGACGCTCTAGCTCCTTAAGTCGCTCTACACGAGTTTTGATAGTAGTCCAGTTAGTTAACATTCCACCTAACCAGCGTTGGTTAATATAATACGCTCCACACCTACTAGCCTCTTGAGCAATAATACCTGCTGCTTGACGCTTTGTACCAACAAATAAGAACTTTCTCCCTTGCTCAGAGGCAGTTTTGATATAGTCATAAGCCTCCTCCATCAATTGAGCTGTCTGAATAAGATCAATTATATGAACACCGTTACGCTCAGTATATATGTACTGGGACATTCTTGGATTCCAACGACGGGTCTGATGCCCAAAGTGGACTCCTGACTCTAATAGTTGAGCCAAACTCACAACTGGCATGATTTTAATCTCCTCTTCGGGTTAATCCTCCATCCAGGTGCATTCTCACAGATTCTTATCTCTAGAACACCCGACTACCTAGATGTGCGATTTACTATTTTTAGACAACCCTTCCAGCTTACCATAAGTTACACAAAAATCATAATAATTTTTCTCCTCCTTTAAGGATGTATTTGCCCTAATATTATTTTTAAGCGGTCATAGTCATCTCTCAACAAAACACTCATATTTCTACCTGCTTGAACCAACCAATTACGATCTGCTTTTCTCAGTTGATAAATTTCCCTAATAGTAGCTGCTACTAAAGCATCAACAGGAGCATTACTTAGCAACAATAATGTTCGCAAGAAATCTAGCTTTTCACTAAACCTAATTATTTCTTCTGGTTCACATAGATAAACTTCTTGGTGAATTTGAGGTGGACGAGGGGGAATATACTGGTAAATTATGCCATTTTCGGCTCTAGAACCATTCAAACTTTCTTGAGATTTAAAACCTACTATTGCTACCCTAAACTCTGTTTTTAACATAGCAAAAATTTGTGGTTGTTGTTCTCGCAACTGAGTTAGAGACATTCCTAAAGCTCTAGCTCTATGTACTGAATCGATAGGTAAAGTAGTTGCATAGTAAACTACTCCATAAATCTGGTTTCCTGATTGTTCATCTCTGGAATTTACCCAAGTACCAAAAGCAGGCATAGTCGGAAAATCTAATTCTTCTGGCTCTAAACATTGAGCCAAAAATTCTGTTGTTGCTGTTTCTATTACTTCAGCTATGTAATTCTTCTGAGGATTTTTATTAGTAAACTGGGGTAAAGGAAGACGCATAACTAATTATATGGAAACAGGAAAAAGAACTAATACCAATTACCAAAAACTTGGCTATACTTGAGCGCTTTATAACCCACGCACCCATCAAGGTTATAAGCGTAGCATGAATGCATGAAAACTGGTATAATTCCTGGCTGGAAAGAGTTAAAAGTTTAGTCAATAACTTTGTTTGCGAAGCATTCCGTAGGAAAACAATTCTTGATCATGCTCGACCTAAAATTCATTTTTGTTTTGTGAGGATGATGCTAAAGAGATTGGCAATAATGCTCGCGATAGAAATCAGTGACGCGGAGCGATAATGCGACTCATCCCTACCGCGATAGAACTCCGTGACGCTGCGGGATGGGATCGCCTAGCGGTAGCTACATCGCCACTACTCCTAAATTGGTTCTATAATTTATTTTTTCTTACGACCTGCTGTTGCATCTACTAATTCTAATTCTGACAGTCTAAATGTTACTAATTTATCCCAATTTCCTCCTTCAAATAAGACAGCAGCTTTTCCATCGCTAACTCGTTGAACTTGTCCTTGAAAACCATAATAAGTGTCACCTAAGTTTTTAACTCGAACTGCTACACCAGGTAAAATCATTTTTTTCTACTCCTGTCAAATATTTGCTCCACGGTAGACAATTTATGGCCTCAAGTCAACTTATTTTTACTAGCCTCATCCGTCTACATAGTCAGGTCATTAACTCGCTTTGCTTGTTTGCGCAGCATTATCTCAGAACATAAAGCAAGTCAAGGTCTTATTACCTCTCCTGTGGTGTTCCTTCCACAGTGTCTAGGAATTGATTCTGGTCAAATTTCTCAGATTTGAACCATTGTTCGATTAATTGTCTGTAGGGTGTTCGGCCTACTTTTCTGAGCAGTGCATCATGGTTAATTTGGTCAAAACACTTGGAAGTGTCTACGACACGAAGGGGAAACCAGTCCCCCTGATAATTCAGTTGTATGACTCTTAATCTTAAGTATCAAGCCAAAGCAGCAATAGAAACCTGAGCAGCAATTTTTTGAGCGATCGCCCGTAACTTCTGAGCCGATACGGAATCAGGTACCCTAACTACAATAGGTACTCCAGAATCTCCACCTTCTCTGACAGGCATTTCTAAAGGAACCCCCCCTAGCAGAGGCACTCCCAATTCTTCTGCCGTTCTTTGGCCACCACCAGAACCAAAAATATCATACTTTTTCTCTGGCAGATCTGGAGGTACGAAATAACTCATATTTTCAACTATTCCCAAGATAGACACTCCTAAGTGCTGGAACATTTTTAAACCTTTACGTGAATCTAGTAATGCTACTGTTTGGGGTGTTGTGACAATTACTACCCCAGACATGGGAACAGCTTGAGCTAATGTTAATTGGGCATCACCTGTGCCTGGAGGTAAGTCTACCAACAAATAATCTAATTCACTCCATTGCACTTGGTACAAAAATTGTCGGATAATTCCGTTCAACATTGGACCACGCCAAATCACTGGTTGATCCTTGTCTATTAGGAAAGCCATAGAAATCAACTTGACTCCATGATTAAAAGCTGGTTCCAAGACTTCACCGGATGCTCCTTTTTGTACCATGACTTGAGCATCTGCTAAACCTAACATGGTTGGAGCATTAGGGCCATAGATATCAGCATCAATCAAACCTACCTTAGCACCCATTTGAGCTAGTGCCACAGCTACATTCACTGCCACTGTGCTTTTACCCACCCCTCCTTTACCACTGGAAATAGCGATAATATTTTTAACTTTATCAATACCTTGGCGATCAGGTATAGCTTTTTGTTGAGGAGTTTCTGCTGTTACATCTACCACAACCTCTTTCACTCCTGGTAATTGCTTGACAGCTTTTTGACAGTCTTCTACAATGAATTGTCGTAATGGACAAGCTGGAGTTGTTAAAACTAAGGTAAATCTGACTTGCCCTTCCAGAAAGTGAATATTGCGAATCATATTTAGCTCTACCAGACTCTTACGTAATTCTGGATCTTGTACTGGTCGCAAAACATCTAAGATCGACTTAGTGTCAGGAATATTGGACATTATGATTGGCCTCTAAAATTATTCTGTTTGCTGGTAAGCTGATGACTATAGGTCTCTACTATTAAAATTGCTGGTGATTAATCTTGATTAAAATATTAATCCTTTAATAAATTTTAATATAACAAGGTCAATCCAACCTAGGTAATCTAAATAAATATATTAAGAACTCACTACTAAATCCTTGATTTCTAGTGGGAGCTAGTTCAGAGTGCGGTAGTTTGACCTCAATAAGGTTGATAATGGCTTGGTCAGTCCTATGAATGGGATAATTTTTATTTCTTGGAGGTGAAATACCTTCTGCTAATTGCCCAAGCTAAAGGCGAATCTAATACTTCACAGTTGTGAGTAGCAGCTAAAACGGTAGGGATGTCAATTGCTCCACTGCGACGCTCCAGTGGGGCATGTAAAGATTCGTGTTTTCCGACAGAATTGATGAAAATATCTCTAAAAAATTTAAGTGGTCATACTAAAATCAGACGACGATATGGGACTTGTACAATCCATAAATCCTATGCAAGGGAGACTTCGAATTTTTTGAATACCCTCTTACTAAGGCAGATTTTATATGACTAGCTTAAAATTTTTCAGTAGTTAAGAAAGATAAACATCTCTGTTAGAGTCGACGCCCGATATTATTCGGGGCGCCTCTCCTTCAGAACCGGACGTGAGACTTTCATCTCATCCGGCTCCTAGTTAAACTAGGATTTCTCCAAGCTCATGTGTTCATAATGATGACATTGGCTGTGGAGTGC
>JAJEAQ010000647.1 GCA_022822685.1 Trichodesmium sp. jk18x7bins.61 | reverse complement strand
AGGCGCCCCGAATAATATCGGGCGTCGACTCTAACATAAATATGTGGCAAAGTATGAAAAAGCTTCTAGTTGTAAACAACCTCGCGATCTACATTTAGACAAACCAGCAAGAACTTTAACTTGTCGAAATATTTCAGCTCCCACTGGTGATATGTACCGCATAAAATTGCCAGATCAAAGAAGGAGGCGTTTATTATTAAGGGAGGCTGCAAGGTTACAAAGTTTTCCTGACTGGTTTGAATTTGTGGGAAAAGAAACGAGTTGTTTTAATCAGATTGGAAATGCAGTTCTAGCTTTATTTGCTTTTGATTTGGCGGGGAGTATTAGGAGTTATTTAGAATCTGGTCAAGTATTATCACCAGATGAAATTTAACAACGAAGTATTCCTGTACAATTATCATTACCTTTTTAGGATATAAAAATGGCTGAAGTTCCCCAATATCTGACTAAGTCTGATAAATCTCAACAACTTAAAAGGTTAATTAATGAAGTATTATATATCATTTATAAACTGGGTGTACCTCTTCAGGGAATAACTCAGAGGCGTTTGGAAAGAATGGCTATGGCTTTTTTAGCTGTAGCCAACGTTAAGAAGGTTAATGAATGGGCAAAAGTTGATAATTCTCATGCATTGAGAACCAGAGAAATTATTAGATACTGGAATAACTATTTCTATGAAAAAATATCTGAAAGTTCTGATGATGATATTCGTAGGAAAGATTTAAAATTAATTGCCCAGGCAGGAATTATTATTCCTAGTGCTACTAATCCAAATGCAGCACGAAATGATGGTACAAGGTCTTTTGCTTTAAGTCCTGATGTTGTCAATTTAATTAAAAATTTTGGCTTGGATAGTTGGGAAGAAGAGGTTAATATTTTTTTAGCTAATAAAGTTACTCTAGAGCAACAACTTTCTAGTGAACGGGAAATGAGTTTAATTCCTGTAAAATTTCCTTCTGGTAAAGTTTCTAATTTTAGTCCTGGCAAACATAATGAGTTGCAGGAAGCAATTATAGAAAATTTTTTACCTAGCTCTGGTTATGGTGCAGAAGTTTTATATATCGGCGATACAGCTAAGAAGTTTTTCCAAATGTAAAAAACAAGACTTAAAAAACTAAATTTTTTTGAATTATCTGATGGTGAATTGCCTGATATATAGCAGTTTGGCGTCAGTCCGATGTTTATCGTTATCAAATATGAGATTGTATTCAGTAATACCTTGGTCATAAATTCAAGTTAACTGTTGAGAATCCGTATTTTTTTTAGGTTTCATTAATCATAATAAAGATGTTTTTGTAATAGGCTTCCCTATTGCTCGCGCGCTCGCATCCAGACCAGGTAACTTTTTGAAGTGTAACTAGATTTATTGAAAATTTTCCGGATAATTATAAAATTTTTTCAAAAATTTATCAAGTAAAATTGATACAGATTTCAATTAATTCACCAGATATATTCAGTGTATAGATAGGTTTTGTACAAAAAGCTATATCTATTCCAAAGTCAACTCAAATATTTGTCTCTATTGGCCTTTGTTATTCTACCTAGCTAAGGGAGAGTCATCGATATTTTATTGAAATTAACTCCTATTTAGCTGGAAGCTAGAGTAATACATAGAGAATTTTTCAGTCTCAAGCCTGAGTGGCTGGAGTCAAGAAATCATGGTCTTAAGTAAACTTTATTTGCAGAACTAATCAGGAGTGTTGATTATGGCGAAAATTGGTATCTTTTATGGTAGCACATCTGGTGTAACTGAAGAAATCGCTACAGCATTGCGCGAAAAATTCGGTGCAGAACTTTGTGATATCTACAGTATGGAAGAAGATTTCGACGAATATAGTCAGCTTCTCAATTACGATTATCTTTTGTTGGGTTGTTCCACTTGGGGAGCAGGGGAAGTCCAAAATGACTGGCGGGAGCCACTGTTTGAGATGGATTTAGAAAAACCAGATTTTACTGGAAAAACCATAGCCTTGTTTGGTGCAGGAGATCAAGTTAGTCATGGAAAGCATTTTGTTGGTGCACTAGAGATTATGTATAAACACTTCCAGAAACTTGGTGCAACTATGGTGGGAGATTTTCCTATTGAAGGTTATAGTTTTGAGCATTCTCCCGCTGTACACGATGGTAGATTTGTAGGATTGCCCATCGATGAAGTTAACCAAAGCGATGAAACTGAAGAGCGAATTACAAAGTGGGTTGAAGCGCTACGCCCCATTTTTGTTGGTACAGAAAGCAATGTATTGGTATCTGCTTAGATACTGACTTACCTATTTAAAAGTCAAAAGTCAAAAGTTAAAAGTTAATTCCCTTCGGGATAGGCGTAGGTGGGGTTGAGGGACGTTGAGCCTGTCGCCGACATGAACACGAAGCGTCTCTGAAAGAGAAAACCCAACTTTTGTCAACTCAAGGCGAAGCGGTCCTCCCCCCTACTTTGTTGGGTTTATCCGTAGGATAAGCTTCGCTAACACTATCGTTCTACCCAACCTACAATTTTCGCTGTGCCTTACCACTACAAATATTGATTTTTGTTATCGGTAATCAATCGTACTTTAAGATTACATCCACAAAAAAGTAGTTTTGTTTGCATCTATGAATCTCCTCCTGAGTAGGGGTATTAATTCCCCAACTTTTTTTTGAGATCAATGACTGCTACTCTTTTGAGTACTTTCGTCGACGCGGGTTCTCGGCGCTTTTTGCATGCTTGCCTTTAACCAATAGCAGCTTGATTAGATAAAACCCCGCCCTTAAGGGCGGGGTTTTATAGCCATTTTTCAATCCATTAATCAGGGCTTGAGTGCGCTTATAAGCTACCATATTCCCCTGCTCGCAAAAACATTTGGCTGCCTCTTGCAAATCTTGAATTGCTGCCTGATAAAGCCCTTGATGGTAGTCTAATAATCCCCGGTTTAAATAGGCTTGAGCCTCATGGGGATTAAGTTTTAGGGTTTTGCTAAAATCTCGCCTTGCCCCTTTGATATTTCCCATCTTGCTACAGACACAGCCTCGGCTATAATAAGCTCTGGAGTTATTACTATCAATACTAATGGCATGACTAAAATCTGCCATTGCCTTGTGCATATTGTTTAGCATTGACATACTCACTCCGTGGCGCTGACGCGACAACGCGGGATTCTTCTTGAGCCTGTCGGCTCCCTGCTCAAAGGTGTAGTTTTGATATCTGGCCCTTGAGAAGTCCCTGGGCAATGGAGTGTTCTCTATTTGATAATCTGTTTTGAAGTTGAGATAATCTATGTTCAGATTTTCTAAAAAACTTTCGGCACCTCGCCACATGAAACGGGACTTCTACATTCATGTAGCGAAGCTAAACTCACCGTCACTGGTGACAGTATATACAGCCTATTCCAGGTTTATGAACTATTCCAGGTTTATGAAATACAGTAGTAGGAGTTTAGAGGTTGTTTGTCACGCCTCAGATTAAATTCTGGCGTAGGATGGGTGAGGGGTCAATATTTCCTTGTACTCATCATAATTTTAGTTGTCCGCCGTAACCCATCAGAATTAAACATTCTAGCTATCTTAATATTTGGTTGACAAACAGTCTCTTATAAAATAGTTTTTAAAGTGTTTAGTATTCACGAAATTCTGAACTACTAAAATTAGTGTACCACATTTATATGGAATAGGCTGTAAGTATGACTGACTAAAAAAATCTACAGAGCATATCTAGAGGTAACACAGCTTCAAATTTAGCTAGTGATCATCTACAAAAGTGCAATAGTTTTGAGAATTTAGATGTGAGTAACTTGCACTTGTTTAGCAAATCAAGGCTTGAAACCTTTATTGGTTATCTGTAGATTGTGGATTAATATCATGTTCGTTATAAAACTTAATAATATACTTTATAGCTAACTAACCAGACTATAGATTATATTTATGAGTCATGAAAACCATTAATAAAATCCATGACTGTATTCATATAATTTAGTTCTACTTGAGGTACTTGAATAATAGTTTCTACATTAATATTATTGCGAGCTTTATTAACTATTCGCTTACCGAATGTGGGATGATGATATAAATTAAATTTCTGATCACTGGAATTAATTAGAGTTATTCTTGTCCGTGTCTGAAAAAATCTCATTCCATAGCAAAACTTCTTTAATGTTTTTTCTTGGTTAACCTGATTAAGTTGCTTAATTGATTGGCTTAATGCTGCTAAATTTAACCGCCTAATTTTTTTAATTTCTACAGAAGTTAAATAATTTATATCTTGAGAGTTAAGCATTTTCATAATATTGATATCTTTAGTTTGACTAACATCATCAAAAGGAATAATAGCAATATAAGCACTAGCAAACAATTTATCATCACTTTTCATTGAAAACGAGATGATTATTCTGCAAGAATTAACTTCTATACAAGGAGGTTGATTCAGTTCTGGTAAATACTTACTAATTTGATAATATGCTGCAGCTAGAGCATAATGGCTAGAACTATCTAAGGGAGCATCAACAATAATCTTGACTTGAGGAAGGGTATTGTGAAAAAAAACTGTTGATTTTCCCAGAATTAAGATAATGGACTTGAGTTTCATCCCCATTCGGACTTAAGTCAACCCATTCACAGATTAATGCTTCTGTTTTTACTCCTAAGGGAGAGGTACCATAAATTTTGGATCCTGTTAAAGTTGCTCCTGTTAAATCGGCTCCAATCCAATCTATTTCAATTAAACAAGCACTTGATAAATCAGCATGAACTAAGCTAGCATTTAAAAGATTAGCTTGGGAAAAGTCGGCTCTATTTAGTTGTACACCACTCAGTTTTGCATCCCTGAGGTTTGCCCACTTTAGTTTAGCCCCAGTCAAAACAGCCCAACGTAAATTAGCGCCACTTAAATCAGCTCCATTCAGATTAGCACCAGTTAAATTGGTTTGTCTAAATTCCGCACCACTTAAATCAGTGCCACTTAAGTCAGCACCAGTTAAATCTACTGCTTGTAAGTTAGCTTCTACTAAATTGGCTCCTGTCATTAAAACGAAACGCAAGTTAACTCCTTTGAGGTTGGCTCCACTGAGATTAGTTTTTCTAAGTTTTGCTTCAATGACTGTTGCTCCACTTAAAATCAGCTAAAGAAAGATTTGCTTCACTCAACTCTGCCCTAATTAGCTCTGCTCTGATTAATTTAGCAGCAACTAATTGAGCTTTTTTCAAATTAACTAAAACTAGGTTAGCGACATTCAAATCGGCGCCATTTAAGTTTGCGCCACTCAGATGCGCTCCATTCAGTCTGGTAATATTAAGTTGAGCTTTACTGAGATTAGAATCAGTTAAATTTGCACCACTGAGGTTGGCAACACTGAGATTCACTCCACTCAGATTTGCACCGCTCAGATTAATACCACTTAAATTGGTCTCAAAAAGATTGAGGTCAGTAAAGTTTCTTTCACCAGCAGCATATTTTTCTTGAAGTTCTTCGATTATCATTAGGGCGCACCCTGATATAATCCCCATTTTATTATGACTAATATAGGTATTGTCGGATTAGGTTTAATTGGTGGCTCAATCGGATTGGATTTAAGAACCTTAGGTTATCGTGTTCTTGGGGTATCTCGTCGAGAAGAAACTTGTCAAAAAGCGATCGCTCTTGGAGCTATTGATGAGGCTAGCTTGGAGCTATCTTTACTATCTGTTGCTGATATAATTTTTATCTGTACTCCCATAGCCGCTATTATTCCTACCTTAGAACAGCTTATTCCTTTTCTTTCCACCACTGCAATTTTAACTGATGTAGCTTCTGTTAAGGAACCTATTGTGGAAGCGATTTCGCCAATTTGGCCTAATTTTGTCGGTGGACATCCCATGGCAGGTAAGGCAGAGAGTGGAATTGAAGTGGCTCAGTTGGGTTTATTTAGAGATAGACCTTATGTACTAACTCCTATTAAAAATACTCCCCTAGAATCTGTGCAGAAAGTTGAGACTATAGCTAATTTACTGAAGAGTCAAGTTTATTTTTGTGATCCTCATGAACACGATGGAGCTGTTGCTTGGATTTCTCATTTGCCTGTTATGGTCAGTGCTAGTTTGATTATGGCTTGTATGAATGAAAATAATCCAAATGTTTTCAAATTAGCACAGCACTTGGCTAGTTCTGGTTTCCGTGATACTAGCCGAGTTGGAGGAGGTAATCCTAAGTTAGGACGAATGATGGCCCAATATAACCGCCGACAGGTGTTGCGATCGCTTTACTCTTTTCGTGACCAAGTTGATCAATTTATTCAAGATATTGAACAAGAAGATTGGCAGAATCTGGAACAAAAATTAAGGGATACACAGGAAAATAGAAGACTATTTTTACAAGACAATTGAGATTAGTTTGGCAGCCGGTATTAGAAGTTGTTGTTGGCTTGAGAAACAAGGATTAATTTGATCAGTTACTTAATTAGAAATATTTTTAATTGGAAACCACAAATTGAGAATTTTTCAAGTCAACTTAAACCAAATATATACTGAAATAAAGAATGAAGATTTACATATTATTACCTGACTTTTATCTAATTTCAGTTTTGCTGCGGCCTGGTTTCTTTCCTTCGGAATGCTATCTTGACGTTAGTGCTGCAAACTCATGTCGGCAACAGTCGAAAACGAGGGCATAAAATTAATTAAATTCCGAATAGTAGAGAAGGTAATTAAAAGTATTTTTGACAAAACCTGCTATGGGCACAGCAATTAGTAAACCCAAAATTCCCCATACTTGTGCTCCCACTAATAAACTTAGTAAAATCCAGATGGGATTAAGACTTGTAAACCCTCCTAGTATTCTGGGAGCAACAAAATTTTCAATAGCTTGTTCTATTAAAACCATCACAATCAAAACTTTGAAACCCAACCAAAAATCTTCTAAAGTTATTAGTAAACTTACCAGAGTTACACCTAAAGCTGTACCAAAAGGAATTAAAGTCATAATCCCAATTCCCATACCAAATAATAACCCAAAGGGAGTTCCCAGAAACAATAAACCTATAGTTGTAGCTACACCCATCAAACAAGCTAATGTTGCTGGACCAATAAAATAATTTTGAAAGTTCTGTTGTAATGACTTGCGCACATGAATCTCTAGGTTGTTGGGCAGCCAATTAAATATTCCGCTCCCAAAGCGATCGCCATGTAGTATTAGGTAAAAAGTAATGACTATTGTGATTAAAATGTCAAAAATTCTACCGATTGTATTCAGAACAAAACTCAGAATTGCTCCTGTGATATCTTGTAATTGAGAAGATAAGCGTTCTGTAAGTTCGTTTGTCCAACCTGTTATATTAATCGGTAATCTACGCTGAGATGCCCATTGGTCAAATGATTCTAATTGTTGATTTCCAGATTCGAGCCAACTAGGAAGTTTTTCAATTAATCCTGTCAGTTGTTCTAATAATAAAGGAATCATAATAACTGCCAAAACTAATATAATTACTAATGCTACTAAAATACTAGAATAACTGCTCGATGGCGTTTCACTCCGTGCCTCTGCAAAAAAAAGCACTGGGTGATCTAACAAAAAGGAGAGTAACGTCGCAGAGACAACTATTGTAATTATTCGACCAAAATATTGAAAAATTTGCAGTAAAGCCCAACCATTTATGACAATTGTTGGTAACGCTAAGTACCAAAAGAATCTTTTATTTAGTAAATTCAGCATGATTTATTGATGATTAAATTTGGAGATTAGTTACTCTCAGGAAGGGAAAATATAGACTAAGTTTGTGAACAAGACTCATCTTTAAGATAATTTTAACTAATACCTTTAGAATGAATTTTGAGGTAGATTAAAAACCACACAAAATTTTGTTGAAGAGATAAAAAATGGCTTTCAGTAATTTCCCAACTATTGAATAAGTTCTTAAGGCATTCCAAATTACCTACACCGAAGGCAATTTATCTGGTGAAATTCCCTTTAATATTTCTGACTATTTTCGCGAATATTTAGAAGTAATGATGCGGGATGCTGTTGTTGATAATTCGGAATTTGCTATTTGTGAAAATCTCATTTATCCTATCCTCAAGGAAGTTGGGAAAAGTTATCGGCAATATTTTGTTTTATGGAGTCATCAATCTTTAAATTATGAGCAAAAATTTTCAGGATTCCCTGAATATATTTTAGCTAAACGTTCCCCTTTAGGTAAAGTTGTATTTGAAAAACCATATTTGATCTTGGTGGAAGCTAAACAAGACAACTTTGAAACAGGTTTGGCACAATGTTTAGCCGAAATGATTGCTGCTCAAAGATTAAATGGAGAAGATAAAATTATTATTTTTGGCATTGTTTATAATGGTATAACTAGGCAATTTTGCAAATTAGAAAGTGAAAATTTGATCAGAAATATTACTCCTTGTAGCATCTATGAGCTAGATAAATTATTTGCTGTAGTCAATTTTGTATTTAAACAATGTGAAATACAGCTAAATAATTTAGTTGTAATTAGCTCAGAATAATCAGAATCTTTCCTAAATATATTGTGGCGGTGAGCAGCGAAGAAGCCCTTAATGTTTGGTATGAGAGATTGTTTGTAAAACTGAAATTAAATTCTTGCGTAGAGTGGGCCATTGGGTCGAGATCTCCTCGTACTCACAAGATGTTTAGTTGTCCGCCGCCGGCTACCAGAATTCAAGACTATAGCTATCTTAATATTTACTTTACAAACAGTCTCTTAATTCTGCTGTTAGCCTCACACTACATAATTTCTTGATAATTTTTCAAACCTGAAGATGTTAGATTCTGAGGAAACTTATTTTTCCTCAGAAAAACAACAAAATTTGTTCTACAATGAACCACTTGTACAAAAGTTTTTTCCCATCAAAGTAGACAAAAATGGAATAAAATTTACCACAAATATCTAGCCCAGTAACGATATTAATGGCGATCGTCAATCAAATAGTGACTATTGAAGTTGATGGTGTAAATGCACCAATCACTGGAGGGAATTTTGTTGATTTAGTAGAAAGAAGATTTTATGATGGTGTGAGGTTTCATCGCATCGAAAATCAACCACAATTTTCATTAGTTCAGGCTGGGGCTCCTTTCAGTAGAGCTCCAAATATACCTATAGAAACTCTGGGCAGTGGTAATTCTGTTGCTCCCATTACAAATCAACCTCGATTTATTCCTTTAGAAATTAAACCTCTAGGAATTGGATAACCAATTTTGTACAATCAAATAGTTCCTCCTCCCCTACAATTACCAAATGTAGAAGGTGCTATTGGCATGGCTCGTGAGAAGTTTTAGATTCAGCATCTTTTCAATTTTATATTCCGTTGGTTGATTTACCACTATTAGATGGGAGTTTTGCAGTATTTGATAATGTAATAGACGGATTAGATGTTGTCATCGGAGGAGTCGAATTAGGTGATAGTATTACTGCTGCTAGAGTTACTCAAGGAATAGTTCCTAATCGAGTTTCACAAATTATTACTGATACTATTTTGTTCAATGACTTTATTAATACTGTTGATCGTGGGAATATTCCATTACCAATTGATTTCTTCAAGTCTTAACAGCAGGAGATGATATTTTTGAAATTTCATCAGAATTACCTGAGGAAGTATTTGGTGTCTTGGGATTAGAAGACAACGATAAAATTACAGGTTCAATAATCAATGACGTAATTAATGGTAATCAAGGGAATGATAGCTTAGATGGTAGAGATAGCTCAGGCTATATTCGCGGTGGAAAAGGATTTGATTTATTATCTGGAGCCCCATACAATGATATTCTGAATGGTAATTTGAATAGTGATATTTGGTGGTAGAGGAGATGATTTTTTACGCGGTGGTAAAGATGGTGATGTATTAGCTGCAGGAGAAGGAAATGATATTCTGATTGGTGAAGCAGGTACAGATAATTTGGCTGGTGAAGCAGGTGCAGATATTTGATATTAATAGAAGATGAAACAGATAATATGGATGTCATAGAAGATTTTGATTTTTTGTCTGGCGATCGCATCGGTATTTCAGTACAGATATCTTCCCTTTCTTTTATTCAAGAAGGTAGTAACATAGTTATTCAATTAGAAGCTGAAGCAGAAGAGGAAGATAATATTATTCTTGCTACTGTCAGTAATTCTATAGGGGAAGAAGTTAGAAGTGCTAGTTTTTTTTTTGACTTGACAACTGTTTCTGTTCCTGATGTACTGCCTTTTGGAGATGCAGCTTTGAGAATTGGAGCCTGAATTTTTTAGGCAGTTTTCAGGAGATAGAAGAGTATGAATTATTGGATGGTGACACTGTAACTATAGTAGCACTAGAAAACAATAATAATATATTTGGTGTGCCATTTATCACACCAATAGGCACTATCGAAGAAAATACTTTTGTGGTAAATCTTGATGATGCTCTTCTACATATTGGCTAAGAGATGCTAAGAGTTAAAGCTTTATTGAGTTCGCTAGACAATTTCTACATATTATGATTATGTTTGAATTGTACTAGGGAATTTTGTATTTATATTATGTCCGCTTAATTGCGTATAAAAAAAGTTTGTTTGTAGTTGGGATGGGGCGCCATAACGTGGTTAAATCACCTGAAATTTTATTTATCACTATTCTAACGGATATAATATTATTGATTTATTTTGTTGTCAGCCCAAAACTTGATATGATGAAATGTTTAGCAACTGTGACATTAGTAATTTCTTTGATGTACTTTAGTTTATCTGCACCAGTGATGGCAGCTCATTCAGAAGATATTAATCATCTGTTGCAAGATAATTGGTGCGTATCATTTTTATGGAAACAGTGCGATCTTAGTGGAGCAGATTTACATGACACTAATTTGAAAAATGCTAACCTTTCGGGAGCTGATTTAACAGCAGCGAATTTACAGGGTGCAAAGCTAAATAGTGCTAACCTTTCAGGAGCTAATTTGACAGCAGCGAATTTAGAAAAAGCTAATTTATATAGAGTAGATATGAGTAGAGCTGATTTAACGAATGCAAACTTAAGTAGTACTCGTTTGTTAGAAGCAGATTTGACTCTGGCAAATTTAAGTAAGGCAAATTTAACTCATGCTAATTTGTTAGAAGCAAGACTATGGGGCGCAAATCTACAAGGAGCTAATTTAAGCAATGCTAGTCTCCATGGCACAAATTTAGAATATGCTAACCTTGCCGATACTAATTTGAGTAGAGCAGATTTTGATAGTTTCTCTTTCCGAAGCTATAAACAAGAAACTAATTTGAGTAACGCTAATTTGGAAGGCGCTACTATTACTGATACAGATTTAACAGGGGCAATTTTAGAAGGAACAGTTATGCCTGATGGCTCGATTAATGAGTAACAATTCATCAAATGCCTGGCAGTTTAGTCCAGTCAATCCCCCCAAGAGGCAGTTTTCTTTCAGCACCTGATTGATATTCAAACATTGTCCCATCTGATTTGAACTAGCTTACTTTACCTGCTCAAGGGACAAGTCTATGAGATCATAATTATTCATAAATTTATGATTAGTTTTGGTTTTGCTTAGACAAATAAACCGGATCATGCACAGGGGAGTAGAAAAGATGTAACAGTTAGACAAAAATTACAGCACTTTTGGGGATAATGAAATACAGCACAGTTGCTCTTGGGCTTCTGATCTGAGAAAAATATAATGTACCTCACCAACATAAAAAATGCTGCAAAAAACAGGAGTTCTGAATGTACTACAAACAAGTATTAAAGGAAACAGCACCAATTCAGTTGTCAAAATCCAAAACTCAGGCCATCAACACAGAGGCAAAACAGGAAATGAGGGCAGCTCAGAAAACACCACCGGAAATAAAATTCAGGAGTATATTCACCCCCCTATGGGAAAGTTCAGTGAGGGAAGCTATACAAGCTCAACCGTTACAGATGAAAATTAAAAAGCTAAATCCCCACGATAATATTTCAACCACTATTCAACGTCAGACTGAAACATCTTTGAAATCCGATCAGCTGAATGTAGTAGGAGAAAATCATAGAGAGTCATCTCAGAGAAGAGATGAGGAAAAAAATTATTGTAGGGATTATAGTAATTCGTCTGATTATTGGGAAGAGAGTGAATTTCAAGATTCTGATGGAAACTTTGGAGACTCAATTAAACTACGTTTTTTGCATTTACAAAAACTTCTAGAATCACAGGTTAGTGGAATTACTGTATTTGAGATTTATCCTTACTGTAATTATCAAATAGCAGAATGTACGTGGGTTAATCTTATGGAAGTGTTGATATTTCATTCAAAATTAATTAAAGATCTTTGGATTCTGCTGCAAAGGATAATTTCGGGTGAGGCAGATGTTGAATTTCAGGGAAATGAACAGGAAAAAAAATACTTTGAGGATTTAATTCCACAGATGAAAGATATAGCAGTAACCAGGCAATCTACTTATTCGTATCATTACAATTTAAGAACTTTTTTTCCCTGTACAGATTTTATTCCACCTACTAACATTAGCTTTGATTGGGCGCAAGGAGGACAAGCAGTGAAGGTAGAGAAAGTTGATCCAACGAGCATCAACAAACATCAGCTAATAAATTACAAGCTAAGTGTAGATGCTCTAGTGAATGCTTTGATTCAAAAAGGACTTTATTCAGAGAAAGGCCAGGAAGAAATAAATCAAGAGCGTTCTGACGCAATGCACAGCTTGGCCAACAAGTTAGGCCATAAAAAAGGCGTATGGAAAATCGGAGATCTTCATGTAGAGCATATTGAAGACGATATAAAAAAAGGACTTATAACTAAGAAAGACTACAATCTTGTAAAGAGAAATAAGTTCAATGAGCATTTTTATACGATATATCCACATCTAAATCCAGATGCAAAGCCTCCAGAAAAATAATTCTCATCTGAAGCTTTTTGGTTCTGCTGAAGATTCTGGACACAAAAGAGGCAGGAGTAGCCTTGTAATTTGAGCAATATATCTACAGGAATATTATATTTGCCTCAAAAATCCCGTTTTTTCTAGGGAATAATAATTATTGACGCATTCAAAATGCTATGACAGTTGCACTCAGTCTGAGAATGCGATCGCATCAAAATTAACTATGTATTGATTGAGCCAAAAAATATGTAGTATTGCTCAGAAGTGCTCGCTTTTTAGTTCCTCAAGCCTGAATCAAGTAAATCCTTCTACTGTAAGAGCAAATTCAATAAGTTTGAGGCAGTAATACTGAGAAACAGCTATACGTAAGGTGGGCAAAAAAACCTAAATTTATTGTAGATCTAAATAACTCAATATTTGCCCAGCCTACTATCGCGTCTAGCTTAATTTTGTGGGTAAAGTAATTACTCATAAGCAGACAAAATCAGCATTTTGGGATTTTATTTACCCATTATTTTAACCTAGACACCCTACTATTATTATTACTGCCAGTTCTTCGTCGAGATTGGTTCCCCTGGTTGGAAGTAGCGATCGCCCCAGTTTACTGGCCTATGAAATTGAGCCAGTGATAGTTGGTTAAATTCTTCATCTTTCATATTTTCTCAAACACAACAACAATCTGCCAAAACTTCTTCAATTTCCTCTAGAGCTTCAGTTGAGGCGATCGCCCATCAAATTTTTAGAGATACTAAAGCATTTTCTAAGACTTTTAATTCATTATCTCAAGTTCTAATAATATACCTTCCCCTGCTTTTATTCATCTTTGAAATTACCAACGCTGTAAATTCATACCTTCATTATTTTGCCTTGGGTACTTCACCTGTCAATTATTGTCATTTTTACTGGAGCACAATTAGAAGAATTAGAACAATTCTCCATCTCCCAATCACCACGTCTATTAGACTCAACAAAAAAAGTATCAGGTTGATAGTTATCGTTTCTTTGATCGGTACCTGGGTAAGTTGGATTACGGCCTTTCAAGATATAACCTTCTTGATTAAGAACCATAGTCATTTGTTGTTCGGCGCGGACTGTTTTGCCATTAGGTCCACTTGCACTAACGATCATAGTTCCGGAATTTCCATCCATTTTTAAACGAGCTTCGTGCAACCATCCACTTACCTTCCATCTCAAATCCCATGTTCCGTTCATCCCTTCATCAATTACATCTGGACTTACGCTACGCTCTTCGACTGCTTCCGCGACAGCAAATTTGATGGTAACTATAGTTGCAAATGATAAACAGGTAGTGGTTAAGGCAAGTAAACCGAAGCCAACAATTTTGTTTAGGTTAATTTGAATAGTCATGTGAGATACTCTTGAAGTTCAATAATTTATTTTGTTATCTATTTATTAGATTAGACACTCAACTCAGGAAAAGCATCCCCTAGGTTGATAAATTTTACCTCACCCATTTGAGTGAGATAAGTGACACCTCTACAGTGAGACTATCGCTTACTTTACTGATGCACTACCAGCCTTTTCTACCCTTCAAATGTCAAGTAATATCTCGCCAACAGTATCAGTAGACAAACTTACTCCCCTAGTTTACTAGACGAAATCCAATGTGCGTTGTTCCGGTATCGGGAGCTTGAGACTCCCTTGCTGCTGGTCGATAGCGACTACAGTAATTCTTGGCACAGAGGTAAGAGCCACCTTTAATCACATGTAAAGCACCCTCACTAGGTTTGATCGGATCAAAACTTGCAGTTTTCCCTGGTCCAAGGGGGTTGAGACTATGATCCTTTCCTGAGTGTCCTTCTCTGTACCAATCTGAGGTTAATTCCCAAACGTTCCCTGTCATGTCATAAAGTCCATAGCCGTTGGGGGGAAAGCATTCCACGGGTGCAGTCCCTAGATACTTATCTTCTTTGGTGTTAAAGAAAGGAAATAAGCCTTGCCAGGTATTGGCTTTGCGAGCAGAATACTGCTCGCCCCAAGTGAAGTCTTTATTTTTGAGGCCACCCCTGGCGGCATATTCCCATTGGGCTTCTGTGGGCAGAGATTTGCCTACCCAATTGGCATAAGCCACAGCATCGTCATAGGCAATGTGAACTACAGGGTAGTTATCTTTTCCAAAGATGTTGCTATCTGGGCCATAAGGATGTTGCCAGTTAGCACCGACTGTCCAATGCCACCAGCTTAAATAAGCAACCTGTTGTATTCCTTCGGAGGGTGACTGAAAGACGAGGGAACCCGGTTGCCGTTGGTAATCCATTAGATCAGGAAATTGTTCTTTTGAGAGTGGGCGTTCGGCAATAGTTTGGTATCCCGTGGCTTCGACAAACTTACGGAATTCCGCGTTGGTAACTTCGTGGCGGTCCATACAAAAATTATCTACTGTAATATCCACCGCAGAACGCTCTGACTTATAGTGAGTATTCGATCCCATAGTAAAAGTACCTTTGGGAATCAAAACCATGTTTTTAGGACAGGAGAGAGTTTCAGGACTTGCTCGGATAGGGGCAATATGGTAGTTCCAAATAAAATAGGTACTCAGAAAAACCAAAGTCAGTCGATAAAATAATTGGAAAAGCCAATTCATATGTATCAGGCAATAAATAGACGAGGCGTAAAAAGGTTTAACAGTTGCAGGATAGAACCCAAGGATAAAATTGCCATACCCATCTTTATAGGAAGTAGGATGCCAAGGCGATATAGCACTCCGACATCCTAATTGATTAAAGCATCTCTCCTTGCATGAAAAAAAATTCCTTAATTTTCAGATAGCTTCAATATTTGGGAAAGAATACAGCAAAGAAGAAAAGAGAATATACAGTCTAAATGCGTCTTAGCTGCTCAAGGTTTATTCTGTTGTTGCGATAGTAAACCTTGTTTGGTTGCAGGATGATTGTATGTTTCCCAAGTTCACCACTCTGCATCTTTCCACTGGAGGGAGTATCTCATACAACCGATACACTCTTACAAATAGGTTTATGAAAAACCAGAAACTTTTATCTCACATTTTGGACTACAGATCGTAGCACACAAGGTTACAGACGGTACCAGAAGAAATTAAAATTAAAAATCAAGTATTCTTTTGAATAAAATCCCCTCAGGAGTTTAGGTGTTGCGATCGCTGCCACGATAATCCTACACGATATCCTGTTTTTGAACTGCTAAATACCAATAACTGTCAGTTTTTAGCGATCACTTGTTTTTGACTGACGGCAGAAACCTTCGAGGGAAGCAAGTTAAATGTTAATTTTGAGCTATCGCCTATTTTTCTCTCTACTCTTAAGAGCGATTGCTGAAGTCTGTAATGCTAACTTTTTGTTATACCAATTTCAAAATATATTGCGACACAGTTTTTCTTGGTAGGAGTTGGGAAATGGTGATGGTGATTTTATTGTAACTATCTTTTTTAACAAACTGGCGCTCGGAGAAGCGTTCTCCCTTAAAGGGAGCGTCGGGATGAGAGCCAGCACTATTTTTCGGATACACACTTAACAATTAACAATTGATAATTATTAATTATCAATTAACTATTCTAAACGCACTATTTTAGCTGTGTCAGTCCACTATCATAATAGCCCCTCTAGCTAAGTAATTTTAACCTCACCCTTATGGATGAGGTAAATAAAGCAAACTACATCAAATTAGGACACTTTAAATTCACCATTCCTAGTCGCACATGAGAGCCATCTTTGAGAATTGCTTCTAGGGAAATTTTCATTTCTGGCGCAAATTCAATTACTTCTATTTCTCCCCAGAAACCACAATATTTAACATCTGAAAACTCTGGATGGGTTTCTCCTACATCTGGACGATGTAAATTAGCTGGAACTTCTCTGATTACTTGGCCAGCAGAAATAAATTCTACTGTAACTGGGGCAGATTTTTTCCCTACTACCCACCCACCAATACAAACAGAATTAATATCTTTCTCTAATCCTATTCGAGGTACATCTATAGAACATCCTGCTATTTCTGCATCCTGTTCATATAAGGAAACATTAATCTCTACATTTGTTGTAATCCTCAAACTGAAGTCTTCTTTTTGTCGAGTCAAATGAGGATTGTAACAAGGATCTTCATCAATTAGATGCCTCCATCTTTGCTTCATATTCTGAATTTCTTGTTGGTAGCGAAGTTGTTTTTCTCCTGTATTTTCTACACCCCGACTTTTTGATTCATGATGATATAAAATAGCATGAGGTAGATAAATATTTCGATAACCTTTATGCAGCATTTTTAAACACAAATCTACATCATTAAACGCCACAGCTAACTCTTCATCAAAGCCGCCAATTTGTTCAAAAACTTCTCGCCGACACATCAAACAAGCTGCTGTTACAGCAGAATAATTATTTACAGAAATAATCTGACCATTATATCCAGGGTCAGTAGGAAAAAAACCGCGATGACTATGGTCTGCTATACTCCGCATTCCTAATACAACTCCAGCATGTTGAATTGTATTATCTGGATATAACAATAAAGCACCTACAGCTCCTATTTTTTCCCTTTGTGCTTGTTCAATCATTGCCTCTAACCAGTCATGAGTTTTGACTTCTGTGTCATTATTTAAGAACAGGAAATAATCACCCTCTGCTTTTTCTACAGCATAATTATTCAGCTTGGAGAAATTGAAAGGAATATTTAGTTCATAACATTTGAAACGTTGTGGCTCTTGATTTTTCCATGATTCAATCACAGATGCTGTTTCTGCTTCATCACTACCATTATCAATCACTATTACCTCATAATTTGGATAAGTTGTTTTGGTAAAAATTGACTCCAGACATCTATCTAGAAGATATCCTAAATTTCTGGTTGGAATGATAATACTGACTAACTTTTTATCTTCGATTTGATAAC
>JAJEAQ010000197.1 GCA_022822685.1 Trichodesmium sp. jk18x7bins.61 | reverse complement strand
GCACTCCACAGCCATTGTCATCATTATGAACACATGAGCTTGGAGAAATCCTAGTTTAACTAGGAGCCGGATGAGGTGAAAGTCTCACAGGGGGTTCTGAAGTCGAGGCGCCCCGAATAATATCGGGCGTCGACTCTAACTATACATACCGTCACGATGTAATTCTTGATCCGTTTGCAGGCAGTGGAACAGTCCTTGTGCAGCATCTTTAGGTCATGCTGCCTATGGATTTGAAGTAAATCCTGCGGCCCAGAAACTAGCGGAGGTATATGCTCTTACCCAATATTCTCAGAAAGATCGACGTTCATTACTTTCCCACACAGAAGAAGCTATATCAGAGTTTATACCTCTTGGACTACCTCTATTCGAGTCGCAAATAAGAAGTAACGGTGATAATGTTATAGTTAATCCCCTGAGCTCTGTACTATCTCAAATCCGAGATCAAAATATAAAATTATTGATAGAAGCATTAATTGTTAAACTTGATCTCAGTAGCGATCAAGTTCTGACTAATACTTTCTGGTCTAAATGGCATGAGCTGCGTTTACTGCTTGAATCATTGCCTCAGTCAGACAAAAAAAATTCTATGGAGCTAGGTGATGCCAGATATTTGCCTTTAGAAGACAATATGATCGATTTTGTTCTCACATCTCCACCTTACATTAATGTATTTAACTATCATCATAACTATAGAAGGTCCATTGAACTATTGGGTTGGAAACCATTGATTTGTGCCAAGTCTGAGATTGGAGCTAATCGAAAGTTTAGGCCAAATCGGTTTTTAACAGTTGTTCAATACTGCATTGATATGAGTCTTTCATTAGCAGAATTGGTAAGGGTTTGTCGCAATACTGGACGAATTGTATTTGTAGTTGGACGGGAATCTAATGTTCATAAAACTGCTTTTTATAATGGTGATATTCTATGTCGTTTAGCTGAAGAGGTAATTAATATTAAAATTGCTCTGCAACAGGAGAGAAAATTTAAAAATAAGTTTGGCAATCTTATTAAGGAGGATATCCTCCATTTTCTTCCAGATAAGAGTAAGTCAGTTAGTCGCTCCTCTATCATCACACAGGCGAGAAACATTGCTGAAAAAGTTCTGTTCAGTGTTCGGGAGCAAGTTCCAAAAGACAGACTAAAGTATTTAGAGAATGCACTATCCCGTGTTGAAAAAATAGAACCTTCTCCTGAATTTATTGCTTTGGATGCAAAGGAATAATGATATTACCAACTCCGCATTTAGATAAGCTCAACGCACTACTAGAAAATGATCAACTACCTAGAGATGATAGGAAAAGAATTGATCGTGCGCTGGAGAAATATTATGAATGGATAAATGCTATTTCAAAAGTGGATGGAAACAAGCACAGTGTCATTGATAGATTAGTATTGCTACTTTCGGAATACAAGAAATTTATTGACTTAGATACAATTTTTGATAGTCAAAGTGATTTTTTGTATCGACAAAAAGGACAGTTAAAAATCGACAACACAGTAATAGAAGAATTCTTGCCCCATTTGAGCTCAAAATCATTACCTAATCCAGACGACACCCTAGCTCTCGGTCCACAATCTTGTTTTTCGGCTGCATATTTTACTTCAACCCTAACTCGGCAGGAAAACGGTGGTGGCCTTCAGCTCAGAACAAAAGATCAAGATTTTACCATTGCACGAAAACTATTCATACAAACCTCACATAATTCTAATTTTGAACAAGGTCATTTAAGTAGAGAAACTTATTTAGGGTATATATGCGCTGAGTGTAAGACAAATTTAGATAAGACGATGTTTCAAGAGGCTTGTGCTACTGCACATGATGTCAAGACAGCTATACCAGGGGCAAAATATTATCTTCTATGGGAATGGCTTGACATGACACCAATTACTACAGCACCAACTGATATAGATGAAGTGTTACTTCTTAGAAAAGCTAAGAGAATCGGATCTCAAGTGAGACGGCATTATGCGAGTTACTCAGGACGACAAAAAATGCGCGAACAATACGCACAATATCTTAACGAAAACCCTTTTGCTCCAGATATTTTCCCTCGGCTTGTTGAACATGTAGACAGCGTCCTAAATGATCAAGATCCTGATGAAAATAACGTTTTAAATGAAGGGTACTTCTGAATTTAATGGCTTGAAAGTTACTTTCACAAGCCTGGATGATTAGTCAAGAACTATCAAATTTGCGTGAAGTTGAGCGCTCGAATGTTACTCAGTGCAGTTCAAGACTTATAGAAGCCATTTTATATCTATAAATAATTACTATGGGCAAGTCTTTTAAGTATCTGTTTTCAGGAAAAAATCAGCCCTCTTGCTTTAATTTTCCTTTATTGCTTCTGGCCAACTCCGTGCCTCCTACTAAAAAACTTAAGAGACTGTTTGTTAAACAAATCTTAAGAAAGTCCTAAGTCTTTAGTACCAAGCCTTCGTAACATTAATCGAATCATCGCAGTATAAATAAGAGCTTCACTAATTTCAGGTAGCTAGCTGACTTTCTGGTAAAGCACCCTCCATTTTACTCAACCAATCTACTAAACTCTCTAACTGTTTATCTGCACTCAAAACACCTAAACCACGGACTGTTACTTTACCCTGACTAAACACAAAACGAGATTTTAAATGCCCTGGTAATTTCTCCTGCAATAAATTCCAAGCCGGCTCCTCCATAGGAGTTTCCAAAATAACGTGCTGTTTACCTTCAACTTTAATCCGAGAAAAGCCTAATTTCTTAGCAATTTGTTTTAATTCCATCATCCGTAATAATTGTAAAGCAGCTTGAGGAATAGCACCATAGCGATCGCACCAAATCGCCTCTATTTGACTCAACTCTTCCCGACTATTAGCAGAAGCCACTAACCGATAAGCACTCATTTTCTGATCCAAATCTGGAATATAATCCCCTGGAATAAAAGCAGTCAAACTCAGGTCAATTTGCGTATCATCCACTTGCGGAATTTCCTGGCCCTTAACCTCCTTAATTGCCTCCTCCAACATTTCTGTATACAAATCAAACCCAATCACATTAATTTGACCAGATTGCTCTGCGCCCAAAATATCGCCAGCCCCACGAATCTCCAAATCTCGCATCGCCAACTGATACCCAGATCCCAATTGCGTAAACTCCTGAATAGCACGCAACCGTTTTTGAGTATCATCCGTCAACCAAACCCCACCAGAAGCAGTAGTCGGATAAAATAACCAGGCATGAGCTTGCACTCCCGCGCGCCCGACTCTACCCCGCAATTGATACAACTGAGCCAAGCCAAACTTTTGGGAATCTTCTATTAAGATAGTATTCACACGAGGAATATCCAAACCAGACTCAATAATCGTAGTACAAACCAAAATATCAGCCTCCCCGGCACTAAACGTGAGCATGATTGACTCCAACTCGGCTGCATCCATTTGACCATGAGCGATCGCAATTCTTGCCCCCGGAATCATTTCTCGCAACTTTCCTGCTAACTCTTCAATCCCCTCAATGCGTGGCACAACATAAAAAACCTGTCCGCCCCGATTCAACTCTTGGCGAATCGCAGTACGTGCGGTCTCCAAATTGTAGGGTGCAAGATGAGTTTTAATCGGGCGACGCAAGGGGGGCGGGGTGGCAATCAAACTCATTTCCCTAATCCCAGACAACGCCATATATAATGTGCGAGGAATCGGGGTAGCAGTCAGCGTTAGGACATCCACCTGAGCCTTAAGCGCCTTAATTTTTTCCTTCTGGTTTACCCCAAACCGTTGTT
>JAJEAQ010000122.1 GCA_022822685.1 Trichodesmium sp. jk18x7bins.61 | reverse complement strand
GATTCTTAACAAGAATCCTGGATTGCTCCATTCAATTGTCCTTTGACGACCTTAATCATTTCTGACTCTTAAACTTTCATCGACCTTAAGTTTCTTTGTCTGAGTGTCTTTTTCCCATGAGACTCAGGAGAAGTCGGCTTTTCCTTTTCGGCGACAGGCTCAAACGCTTTTTCTCCCATCCTTTCGCCGACAGAGAGTTCCGTCTTCGTTGCCGACTCACTACTCAAGGTTTCGATCTCCCTTGAGACTCTTTCGGGTTTACCCTGTTGTATCGTCTGAAGTTTTTGAGGTGATGTCGGCTGTCGCCGACATGAAAAGGTGGTTACCTATTCCGCGGAAGGGATTTTGTTTTCACATACAGATGACCCTATAACATCTGTATCACATCCTTACCTTTTTGGTTACAGCCTATCAGGGATAATTTTGCTGTTTTATAATCACGCGGTTTAATCAGTAACTTAGACTGTGTTCACCTTTCCATCTCTTTCCTTCTCGCTCCTAACCACCTAATCCCTGATGGGTGAGCCTACTTTGAGCCTGTCGCCGACAGGCTCAAACGGGACTTGCATTCCTCCTTATTTCATTACTTACTCTAGGATTAGTCGGACTCGGAGAGTCTTTTCCGTGAAGGCTAGGGGTGAAAATCCCTAGGGGACTCGGTGTCCCGTTTCAGATGACCAGTTGCCTCCAAAAGTCGGAGCTTTCATGTAGCTTTAGCTAAAACGCTGAGCCTGTCGCCGACATGAACAGGTCGCGCACAGGGTTTTATAGTGAGGTAGCGTTGGGCTACACTTTTAATTTAATATTTCCGATTTTTTTAGAGAGAGCATTTGCCTCCTGAGGTCGGAGATCCGCTTTCAGCTTCTTCTCTTTGATGATCATAGCACATTAACGCCGTGATTCATCAGGGGCTGTGTACGGAACCTGGGTCTGCAGTTTATAAGTCGCGTCTCACGATGGGGATGTACCTTTCTCCGTGGGCATTCTCCCGGAATAAGCTAATAGTTAATTGTAGCATAGAACACCATTATTTAGTCAATCCTTCTGTGACGCTCTACACTTAAAGCTAAAGCTTAAGTATCAGCTTCTGATGTCTGCTGGAGAAGGTCATAACTTCCTTTAGGGATATCCCCTTTACAGAGTTTTATAGTGAAGTAGGGTCTGGCCTAACTTGATTCTTTAAATTTCTGATTTTAGAAATAGGATTTGCCTCCTGAGGTCGGAGATCCGCTTTCTACTTCTTACCTGTGATGATCATAGCACATTAACGCCGTGATTCATCAGGGGCTGTGTGGGTCAGTAATTCCGCACTTTATAACCCCCGTCCTACGGCGGGGCTGTCCCTTTCTCCATGGGGCTTCTCCCGGAATAAGCTAATCTGTAAAAGCTAGTTATTAGAAGCAATTCTAGAAGGAAGATAAGCCATGGGATTGACTGCCCCCTTTCCTGTAGGATGGATTTCAAAGTGTGAATGAGGCCCAGTACTACGCCCTGTGCTACCCATTTTAGCAATCAGCTCACCCTGAGCAACTGTTTGACCTTCTCTGACAAGAATTTTGCTGTTATGAGCGTAGATTGTCAGGCTACCATTGGGATGCTTAATTTCTACAAGATTACCATAACCCCCACTACTCCAATCTGCAAAAGTTACAACACCTGGAGCAGCCGCCACAATTGGTGTACCAGTAGGTGCAGCTATATCAATACCTCTATGCATTCTTCCCCATCGCCAACCATAACCTGATGTCAGAGTCCCCCTGGTTGGCCAGGTATATCCTGTAAATTGCATTGAGCCACCAGGTAGATAGGTATCAGCTCTCCCCAAAGGTGGTAAATTTGGAGAAACCATCTTTCCAAGTGAAGGATTATTTAGAACTTCATCAGCGTTAGCCTCTATTGGTGCTGCTGCGACTATTGATGACTCTTGGGATTCTCTAATATTACCTACCAAAGTTGGTTCTTTCACCACTGTAGCCGGATTCCTGATTTGAGGTTGACTAATTCTTGTTTCCTCAGAAGATTGTCTAGTTTGTGGGTTAATTTCTCGCTGATATGTTGGCTGTAAATATCTACTAGTATTGAGATGCTCTGTATAATTTTGAGAGTTACCTGATAGTATATTTTCTGAAGATGCTGGTTCAGGTACTGGAATAGTTATTGATTCTGAATTAGTTAGTTGAGATTCTTGCTCTTTTTGAGCATCATATTCCTGTCGTAGCCTAATAATTTCTGCTCTTAAACGGTTAGCATAAGGATTTTCTTGAGGAGCAGTTGGAGCTATAGGCTGTAATTCAGTATCTTTAGTACCTCTATCTACTGAGATCGGCTGAATAGGTTGACCATTACTAGAGTTGATTTGGTTTTCTTGCTCTATATTGGCTCCCCTGAATTCTAAATAATTAGGCCATACCTTGCCATTAACTAAGGGAGTCTTGGGTATATCTGTAGCAACCAAATGTGTGGGAATGGAAAATCTTTTGATTTTTTGATTTATCTGTTGCTGTTTATGGTTTAGGTCTTGAGACCAAGAAACAAGCTTTGAACTGTCTGTTAATTCAGATTTCGGTACATTAACATTAGGTATACCAGATGATGAATAATCATATTTTTTAGTAATAGCAGATAACTTAGTTTCAGGAATATCAAGTTGGTTGGATGTAGTTTCCTGAGACGGTTGGTTAAATTTGTGTTTTTCTGAAAAACTTGATTCTAGATTCCTAGAATAGCCCACTTTAGAACTTACTAGAGTTAATGATTCAGAAAATGGTTTCTGAGGAACTTTTAGTAATTGAGCAGTTCCAATCAGATCTGGATCTTGAATTCGATTAATTTGAGCTAATGCTTTGACAGATATATTATGTTCCTTAGCAATTAAACCAAGTGTGTCTCCTACACGGACTTTATACACCAAGGAAACTGGTGTAGATGTCATTTCAGAATCAATAACTACTGCTCCTTCGAGTTTTGCCCTTTTAGTGTTAATTGACTCTTGAGAAATGTTTACGGCACTATAACTTACTTGTGTATCTGTAGAATTATTGTCTACTTGAGTCCCATCTCTCCTCAGTTCTGGTTCTTCAACAACTAAACTGCCTGATTCCTGATATGTTTTTTCTAGGAATTTATTGTTTGATGAATCAAAAGACTTTCCTACAGACTCAGAAAGAAACTCCTGATTGTTCAACTTTGTTGAACTTTTTGGTAGAGTATTTTCTGGCTTTTGAAGAGGTTTAATTGCTGTTGTCAACCGCTCAACTGGTTGAAAATTGCTACTGAAAGCTTTCTTGACCTTTACTTCCTCTAGGGAGCCTAAAGGTTGTAGTTGATTAAGTTTTGGTTCAAAAAAAACTAAAGGCTGATCAGGAGAAGTTTTGACCTTTTGCTGGCTATATTCCGGTTGGTTTTCTATGTCAGAAAAGGATTTATCCCCTTGTTTCTGTCCTGACTGCAGAACAGTTTGAGGTTGAATTACATCAATTCCAGAATCAGTATTTCCTGCAATACTTACAGTACCTTGGGTTAATTTATGAAGCAATAAACCTTTGGGTTGATTAACTCCAGTCTCATTCAGTTCTGGAATTTTAATTTCAGAAGAATAATTTTTTTTCGTACCTACTTTAGGTAGTTCTGTTGCTATTGCTTGATCACTTTCTCCAGGCATCAGGATACCTGATACACCCATAGTAGTTGAGATAGCAGCGATTCCAATCATAGCAGCAGAGGAGCAAGCCTTACTACTGCTATGATTTGTTTGTTTTGATTGTTCAATACCTGCTACTGTGGGAAGTTCACAAGCAGCAACAGACTTAACTTTACTCGGAAATGCTCGTTTCAAAGAACGACCTCCTATCGACAAGCGTTTAACTGTCCTTAATTTTTGCCAAGATCCTGGTCAGTTAGTTTTAAAGATCAAGATCACTGACAGCCATCAGACTTAGGCTAGGTTATCTTGCTTTCATAAAAAAAGCAAGGATAATTTTAACATAATTTTCATGCAATGGCCTAAACAAAACAAAATAACTAATACCAATTACCAAAAACTTTGCTATATTTGAGCGCTTGATAACTAGGCAAAATCAAGGTATAAGTGTAGCATGAATGGATGAAAATTGGTAGAACTATTACCTAAATAAATCATTTCAGATTCTGGCCTTGATTTTGATATTGGAAATCCAAAATACGACCATTAGCCCAGTTAGTATTTTTATTTATTTGTTTAGTCCTTCAGTAAATAACCTCTAGGTTAAGAGGATAATTTCAGGAAATATAATCTCAGTTCTGGTATACATCAAGTTGGCGGCCTTGGCAATTGCTAGAGTTATAGAAATTTCTTATACATATGTGAAGTGGGATTGTATATGAAATACCTAAAAAAAGAGTGCGGCTCGTTTCTAGCAGGAACTCCTAGCAACTAGGAATGTATGGCTAGAGTCCAGCCCATGTGTTCCCACACATGGCGGATAACTGAGAAGAGAATGTGGGTGAAACTGTAAAAGTTAAGTCCCACCCGCTAAGGA
>JAJEAQ010000149.1 GCA_022822685.1 Trichodesmium sp. jk18x7bins.61 | reverse complement strand
AAAAGTACATGCGTCATAACCGGATTTGGTATGACTTACAACTGCAACAAAGTCTAATGATGCTTTTCTGAATTAACTGGTGTACGCTTCCAATGTCTAACACAGGGTGCTAAAGTAATTAAGTCTTCAATATTACGATACATAGTAGTGCAAATAGCATCCAAAGGTAAATCATTAGGTTCGCAACCGAAAGGATTTTCAATTTCTAGAGCAATTTCTTCTATTCCAAATACTGTAAAACTAACTAAAGCAACTACTATACCTGTCCAAAAATGACACTGATTAACTATTTGAAATGGCAATGATAGACAATAAATTAGTAATAACTGTCTCAGATGAATTGAGTACGCTAAAGGAATAGGAGTTTTTAAAATTCCCTCACAAGCAGTCAAAGCTTCAACCATTTTATCCAGCAAATTAGACATGGGAGTAAGTTGGTAAGGACTAATATAACCAGATTCATATTTGTGTTGGAGATAATCACTAATCAAAAAAGCAATATAAATAGGAGGATGATTCATCGTTTTTAGTTTTTCATACCATTCTTTAGGCATATATCCCTCTAATTCACTATTTACCTTTTGACCTCGCAAATATAATTTACTTGCAATAGCAAAGGCCACTAATAACCCCATGGTTTCCTCTTTTTCTTTTTTGTCTGCTGGCTCATTTTCTTTAACTGAAACCAAAATTTGTCGAGCCAAGTTACGAACTGTATTCACTATTACTCCCCATAATTGCCTACCTTGCCAGAATCTATCATAGGCTGTATTTGTTCTAAAAACTAATAACAAACCCAAGACTAAACCAGGAATAATGCTATTTTTCATAGACCAAGTAACAGGAAAATTCAAGTAGTAGAGTAGAGAAATAAAAAAGCCAAAAAATCCACAGAATATTACTCTAAAAATAATAGCAGGAATGACTGAAGGTTGTATTTGTAAAATTATTTTCAACCATTCTCGTTTTTCTCGATAGCGACGCTCTATAACATTATTTGTAGACATACTTATAAATCGATTAAAATTAGACAGAGCAGAATAATATCATGCCCAGAAAAGACTTATAATAAAGCTTCGTAGTTGCACTAACCATGCTGTAGCTTTAATTAGGGCGTTGATCGCAACTACAAATCAATATATTGCGAGTCATAAAACGAACATGATATAATCCACAAATTCACAGGCATCCAAACTCATTTTATCTAAAGCGAGATTGAAAGTCCCCCTGTTTCAACTGGGGGATGAAAAGGAGGGAGCCTCAAGGGCTCAACGACTATTGAATCTAAAAGCGGGGCTTCAATGGGACCTAACGTTGGGCTCGCTCCCCAACCTAAAACACTGTATTGGGAATATCTCTGGATGTTGTTCTGATTCTAGTCTTAATTCAAGTTGCTTCAATACTTTATGGGAGGCTAGTGCCGCTACGCGGAAGTTAAAAGCGCCTAGCTTTTTGCCTGTTGCCTTTAATCACCTTCTTTCTTATTTTCATGAAATGTCCCACTTGTGGCTCTACATCTTTACACAAAAATGGTCGTCCCAAAGGTAGGCAACGTTATCGCTGCAAAGATTGTGGTCGGCATTTTATAACACAGAGCCCTGCATCTTTAGTTTCCCCCAATCAATCTGAGGTAATTACATTAATTCAAGCACCCGGAATAGCAATTCTATTATTAGATGCGGAAAATCTGAAAATTAATAATAGCACAGAGCAATTTTTAGGGAGTATTTCTGAACATCCGTTACAGGTTAAAATTGCTTTTGGGAACTGGAAAAACTCTAGCCTGAACAAATATGATGTAGAACTTTTTGAGCGTGGGTATCAACTTATTCATGTTCCTGAAGGTAAAAATAGTGCTGATGCTCAAATGATGACAATGGGAGCGGCTATTAGTAGGCAATATTCTGATGCTCAAGCTGTTTTTGTATGTTCTTCGGATTGGTTATTGACTCACCTTTGTAATAGTTTACAAAATCAAGGTTTGACTGTTTATAGAGTCAGAAGACAAGCAGATAATATATTGAATATAGAAAATCGAAATACCTTAGAGGTGAGGCATTATTCTCTGGAAATGGAAACAGAAATTCCTCCTTTAGAAGAATTTGTCACGCAAATTCAGAATTTGTTACAAGTGGAAAGTGAGTCAGTTAGTCAGCGCAGCTTTCAGTTATCTATCATTGAGAGTTTATTTCAGAAACGATGTGAGATTTCTGTAGATCAAAAATCTTACCCAAATTCATCCCATAATCAAAAGAAATTATCACAGGTAATTTCTCAAGAGTCAGCTCTTGAAGTTCAAAAAAATATTGCCACTGATATTTCTACAAAAAATTCTGGTCAACCTGTGGGAGCGGAGAAAGTTATGCAGTCAAATATTGTTTCTGTGCCTTTAATTAGTTCGCAATTAGAGTTAGAGGAAAAATTGATTCAAATCATCAGTGATTTGATGGTAGATACTAATCATGATTTCATTCCGATCCAGCTAATTAATCAAAAAATTGCTCAAATTTTTGGTAGTGATTTTCAGAACATATTAAAAAGTTTAAACATTAGTAGTTCTCTGGAAAATTTTTTCCAAGTTTCTCAGAAATTTAGAGTGAAAAAAAATCAGAAAACTAATGATTATCGAGTAGCTATTGCTCTGAATATACCGGTTATTATGTCTGCCCAACAACTAGAAGAAGCCTTAGTAAAAATTGTGAAAATGTTGACCTCTAATGCTCCAGGTAGCTACATTCGTATTTCAAATATTGGCTCAGAATTTCAAAAAAAGTATGGTAATTCTATTAATCAAACAATGAAGCAGTTGCGCTTAAGCAGCAAATTTCTTGATTTTTTACAATCCTGTAATTCCTTTCATCTCAAGAAAGCGGGTAAGGATTATCAAGTGGCGGTTGTAGAAGCAGGAAGTAGAAACTAGATTCGATCGCAATTTCCATACCCCCATATTCCTGAAGAAATATCTCTGGTGATCTTTAGTGACTACTGAATACTGAATACTTGAGTTGCGATCGCCCTTACTTCAAACTCAAATTTATCTAAATGAGGCCAGGCCATCAGATCTACTGGAGGAAACCGGCAGCAAAAGCGATCGCGCTTTCGACTCAAAGCTATCAGGTATTTCACTTATAACTAGCTTCATCAGAAAATTTAAAAGTAAATTTGAAAATCAGTGCTTGAGGATATTCTGTAGAATTGAAAAGACTTTTAAATTTTCTCAAGTAATCATTATGGTATTTTTCATCCAGGAAATTTGGTATAATAGGAGTTCCTTCATAAGGTAGTTAAATTTTGTCTCCATTTATTTTGATTCAGGTCAAACTCTGGCGCTAAATCTCCTAACACCCAACTAAATAGCCCTGTGTTGACCTCAAGTAGAATCGACAAGTCAGTTTTTCCTGATTCAAGAACTAAGCTATGTAGAAAAATCTAACCTCTTGACTAAAATAAATCACAGGAGTTCTAAATGCACCACATAACACAAGTACCAAAGAAAACAGCACCAATTCAATTGTCAAAACCTAAAAGCCAGACAATTGACAAAACAATCAAACAGGAGATAATCGCAGATAGAAAAACACTAAGGAAGGTAAAATTCAGAAGCATATTCACCCCTCTATGGGGAAGTTCAGAACTCTTCAGGGAAACTATACAAACCAAGCAAACAAAGTTAAATGCTGGCAACGAATCTACTAATAACGATCCCTCGCTCAAACAAGAGGCGAATGGAAATGGTGAAAATATATACCTCAAAAAAAAAACAAGTATCACTACAGCTCAAAAGCGACGCACCCCAGTCAAACTTATCTAATACTATAGGGATTCAGAGAAAAATATTTATTCAAGAATCAGAGCAGCAACAGCCAAAAAAAGGTGTATCTAATCCCACAACAGAAAATAATGAAATTTATATACCATCAGAGGAACAAAAAATAGGAGATGGAGATAAGAAGATAGAAAATCTGATGAGAGATAGAAGAAGCCGATACTTTAAGGATCAAAAAGAATTAGAGGATTATGCTCAAGGAAAGACAGATGATATTGGTTATGTAGAAAGAGAAAAGACATGGGTGAGGTTGCCAGAAAATCTATTGGTTTTAGGAGAAAGACATGACGAAACAACCTTGATGGATTTGGTGAAAGCTACTGGCAATAATAATTATATGCACGAGCGCGGGCGTAAACCTTTAGAGTACAAAAGTAAAATGGAGACAAGTAGTGGAAATGATCAACAAGAAGATAATCCAAAAGCACTTGAACCTACCTTGCCAAAAATGGCATTTGCTTTCTTATTTCGTTTAAAAGGCATCAAGGAAAAAATAGAAAAAAGGGAGCAAAACACACCAGACACATCAGAAGAACAGGGAAAAATACCACAAGACCTAGATCAGAAATATGAAGAAGATCTGGCCGATTGGAGTCAGAAGTGGGAAAACACATATCAAGACTCCCAAGCCAGACTTAATGCCCATCAGCCACAGAGCATTGACTACGGAGGCAGAATACCCTGGGATAGAAATTTAACAACTTCAGAGGATTTAAAACTACCAAATCGCCCTCATCAGGCTTCCACGACAGGAATATTAGTGGGATTGGAAATAATGTCAAAACTAAATGTTGAAAAAAGCTCAAACCTCTATTCAATCCAACAATATTATCAACAAAATCAGAAAATCGTAGATAAGACACTAGAAAAATTGAAACAAGGAACAACTTTTGAAAACACAGAAATGTATACAGACATGTATATAGACATGTATATAAAAATGAAAGAAAAAATAAAAAGCCAAACTCCTAAAAAAATGAAGTTTAGTCCACCTGAACCATCGGACACTAAGACAAGCCAACTATGGAAATTATTTGAGATGGCAGCAATTAATGAGTTCAATTCTAAACCTCCGGAATACGATGTTACAAAAGAGGAAAAATTTAAAGGATACAAAAATTTACCTATCTACGGAATCAGAGATTCATATATTTTATCTAGTATTCTAAATGCAGCCAACCGAGGAATCAGAATAATTGGGATAGGTGATTTTCATAGATATGTTTTGGAGGAAATAATTCAGGATAAAAATGCAGAAATAATAGTTAAACAAACTTATAAATGGTATCAAGAACAATATCAAAAGCATCCAGATCGTGATTAATTATCCAAGGGCGATCGCTCACAATTCATATGAAATTTGATTAAATAATAAAAAATAAAAAAAGAACCCTATAGTAAAATCTCCGCTCCCTACTCCCTACTCCCAATTCCTACCAACAAAAACTGTGTATAAATATCTGTTTGAAACTGCTATTATTTATTAGCAATGAACAAAAACAAAAATATTAAGAAAAAAACGTCGCTTGAAATTCTTGCAGACTAAAGAAAAAAGGTCTCTTGTGGGTTTCCTACCCCAGAACACTTTTAACTTTTAACTTCCGTGATACGTATAAAATATGATTAATCAATATACTTTAGCAAGAGAATTTACACAGAAAGGAGTAGGTGTACATAGCGGTATTAAATCTAACATAAAAGTAATGCCGGCCTCGAAAAATGCAGGCAGGTACTTTGTCAGAATTGACTTGCCTCAGCATCCAGTAATTCCAGCCCTCATATCTTCTGTAGTCTCAACTACTCTTTCGACTGAATTTGGTATGGGAGATGTTCGTATCCGCACTGTAGAACACCTTTTGGCAGCTTTGACAGGAATGGGAGTAGATAATGCTCGAATTGAAATTGATGGCCAGGAAGTGCCCATATTAGATGGCTCGGCTAAAATCTGGGTTGAAGCGATCGCCTCTGTGGGATTAGTAGAGGCTAAGGCAGACAAAGAAGAGAATGATTTTACTAAAATAATCACTAATCAACCTCAGACCAAACCTGTCATTTCTGAACCAATCTGGATATATCAAGGAGATGCTTTTGTTGCTGCTTTACCTAGTTCAGAAACTCGGTTTACTTACGGAATAGATTTTGATTTGCCAGCTATTGGCAATCAGTGGCATAGTTGGTCTCCAGAAACAGAAAGTTTCCCTGACTGTATTGCCCCAGCTCGCACATTTGCTCTAGCCCATCAAATTGACCA
The DNA here is from genome assembly GCA_022822685.1 of Trichodesmium sp. jk18x7bins.61. Taxonomy (GTDB): domain Bacteria; phylum Cyanobacteriota; class Cyanobacteriia; order Cyanobacteriales; family Microcoleaceae; genus JAJEAQ01. The sequence continues at coordinate 3,595 of JAJEAQ010000149.1, read as the reverse complement.
ATTGGGAGAAGTTGGTTTAATCAAAGGTGGTACTTTAGACAATGCCCTAGTTTGTAACGAGTCTGGATGGTTAAATCCACCCTTGAGATTTACAAATGAACCAGTCCGTCATAAAATGCTGGATTTAATCGGAGATTTGAGTTTACTGGGGCATTTTCCTCAAGCTCATTATTTGGCTTACAAAGCTAGCCATAAGTTACATATCCAATTAGCCCAAAAGATTAATGGCAATTTCTCGACAAACAACAACTGACTTGACAACCACCACAAATAATTCTCAGGCTCAGGCAAATCAAAATACTGCAAATACTGAGTCAAATATTATGACTATGGATGAAATTCACAAACTATTACCCCATCGATACCCTTTTGCATTATTAGACCGCATCATTGAATATGTACCAGAAAAAAAAGCAGTAGGTATTAAAAATGTGACTTTTAATGAACCCCATTTCCAAGGACATTTTCCCGGAAGACCAATTATGCCTGGAGTATTAATCATAGAAGCAATAGCTCAAGTTGCAGGTATAATCTTGAGTCAAATGTCTAATGTTCAGGAGGGGTTATTTGTATTTGCAGGTATAGATAAAGTTAAGTTTCGTCGTCCAGTAGTTCCTGGAGATCAACTAATATTAACGGTAGAATTATTATCTGTTAAAAGAAGTAGGTTTGCCAAAGTCCAAGGTATTGCAGAAGTTGATGGTCAAAAAGCTGCTGAAGGAGAATTAATGTTTTCAATAATGGATTGAAATATGCCTACTCTGATTCACTCAACCGCCGTTATTGCTCAAAGTGCTGACCTACATTCCACTGTCCAGGTGGGGCCCTATGCTGTAATTGGGGAAAATGTAAAGGTAGGAGCAGGAACTACTATAGGTGCTCATGTAGTGATTGAAGGGCCAACAGAAATTGGCTCCGGTAATCAGATTTTTCCAGGGGCAGCTGTGGGTTTAGAGCCACAGGATTTAAAATATACAGGTGATCCCAGTAGACTCATCATTGGTGATAATAATCAAATTAGAGAATACGTTACAATTAACCGCGCTACTCATACCGAAGAGAGCACCCTAATTGGCAATCGAAATTTACTGATGGCTTATGTTCATATAGCTCACAACTGCATTATTGAAGATTCTGTGGTCATAGCTAATTCAGTATCTTTAGCAGGTCATGTCAAAATTGAATCAAAAGCTGTGATTGGTGGAATATTGGGTATTCATCAGTTTGTCCATATTGGCACAATGGCTATGGTGGGAGGGATGAGTCGCATAGCCAAAGATGTACCACCTTTTATGTTAGTAGAGGGACATCCTTGTTTAGTGCGATCGTTAAATCTAGTCGGATTAAAGCGTGCTGGTTTGGCCAGTACAGATTTAGCAATCTTAAAAAAGGCTTTTCGGATTCTATATCGTTCTGGTAAACCTGTTACTCAAGCAATTACTGAATTAGAACTACTTTCAGACAATAAGTATATCCAAAAATTGCATCAGTTCTTAACTATGTCTCTTGGCTCTCAACGCCGTGGGCCGACTCCTGGAAAAATATTCAGCGGGCAAAAGCTAACAGAGTTTGACAATGACTAAGAAGGAAAATAGAACTATTGGGAAAGAAGAAGATAAGTTTAAAAGAGGATATAAAAAGGGAATTTTTGAACTCTTCTTTTTTTGAGTGCAGCGAGTTAAATAAAAAGAAGTAAGAAGTAAGAAATAATACTAATTTCAAAATATATTGCTACAAAGTTTTTTGTGAGTAGGAGGCACGGAGTTAGGAATTAATAGTTAGGGGTGATACCAAATCCGGTTGAGAAAAGCTAATAAAGAATTGATAATTGACAATTGATAATTGATACTCAATCCTGTTATGAAAGCGTAGCTCCTCCCCCGGGAGGCAAGCGAAGTTCCTCCCCCGGGAGGCAAGCGTAGCTCCTCCCTCAGGAGGCAAAGGGAATTTTGTCAAATTCCCTTCTAACCCTTCTGCCCTCTGGTTTACCCCTAGTAATAAAGCTCCTAGGGTGCGCGGGATTTAGTATGAGAAGGAGGTCAGGGTTATGAGGTTTTTGTGCAACAAAGCCTATATTTTATTGTGATTATTTTATTTCTATCTTTCTTCCTTCTTCCTTCTTTCTCTCCGAAGGAGAACTTTGCAAACAAGCACAGGGAGTTAATATTAATATTGATTCGTAATTTTTGACTTTGGCCAATGTCTAAGCCCCCATCTCCCATTAAAATTTTTATTAGTACAGGTGAAGTTTCTGGAGATTTACAAGGCTCCCTGTTAGTTGCAGCACTCTACCGTCAAGCTCAACTTCAAGGTTTAAATTTAGAAATTGTGGCATTGGGAGGCGATCGCATGGCTGCTACAGGCGCAACTTTATTGGGGCATACTACCAATATAGGTTCAGTTGGCATTATTGAATCTCTACCTTTCGTTTTCCCTATTCTCAAAATTCAACAAAAAGTTAAGGAATATCTAAACCACGAATCCCCCAATCTAGTTGTATTGATCGACTACATGGGGCCGAATCTCAGCATTGGTAGTTATATCCGCAAAAACTGGCCAAATCTGCCAATTATTTGGTACATTGCTCCTCAAGAATGGGTTTGGTCTCTGGGAAAGGATAAAACAGCTAGGATCGTAAATATGACCAATAAACTGCTGGCAATTTTTCCTGAAGAAGCAAATTATTTTCGACAACAAGGTGCTGAGGTGACTTGGGTAGGTCATCCCATTATTGACAGAATCAAAATGGCTCCTACTAGAGAAAAAGCTCGTAATATTTTAGGAATAGCTCCAGATACAATAGCGATTGCTTTATTACCAGCATCTAGGCAACAAGAAGTCAAGTATTTGATGTCAGTCATGTTTCAAGCAGCTCAAATAATTCAAGAAAAATTACCCAATGTTCACTTTCTCATACCTTTATCTTTAGAGACTTATCGTCATCCCATTCAAGCAGCAATTAAAAAATATCAAATACAGGCAACAATTTATCCATCTGCCCTACAAAATGCCACAAAAAATAGTCAAGAAAAACCAGCAAGTCACAATTTAGAAATTCTGGCCGGAGCTGACTTAGCGATCGCTAAATCTGGTACTGTGAATTTAGAAATAGGGTTGCTAAATGTACCTCAAGTAGTCATATATAAAGTCAACCCTATAACCGCTTGGATTGCTAGGAATATTCTCAAGTTTTCGATTCCATTCATGTCTCCAGCTAATCTGGTCAAAATGAAATGTATTGTACCAGAGTTGTTCCAAGAAAATGCTACACCAGAAAATATTGTTTCTGAAGCTTTAGAACTTTTATTAAATTCTCAGCGTCGAACCAAAACATTAGAAGATTACGAAGAAATGCGTCAAGCTTTAGGAGAAGCAGGAGTCTGCCATCGGGCAGCAAAAGCAATTTTAGATTTAGTTTTGCCCCCACAATAAAAATATTTTTGAAACCAATTTATAAAAACAACCTTTGTTTGTAATTGCACTTTAGTGCCCTAATTAAAGCTATAGGCTAGTTAGGGTAATTTAACCTCTAATACCAAAATAGAGCAAATACACTGACTTTGGAATAATATAATTTATACTGGTATTTTACTTT